>NZ_JAPDDT010000009.1 GCF_025950235.1 Luteolibacter arcticus
GAAGCGCTAATCTATCTCTCCATGACCAAGCGCATGCTCACCAGAATCGCGGCCTGAGCATTTTTCAGACAGCCTCTTAGACGTGTTGGTGACAACGACGAAGCACGCGAACTGCCCGCTTCCGGTGACCGTTCCGCGCTGTCACCAGCGCGCCTACGCGAAGAGGAGACCTCCTTCGTCCAATCCCAAAAAAGAAGCGCGGGCTACATGGCCCGCGCTTCCGGAAATCCAATGCTGTTAGAAGCCCTCTCACTCCGCCGTCAGCGGCGCGTGGATCTTCTTCAGCTCCTCCGCGGGGATCTTAATGACCTTGCGGTCGTAGGACATGAGGCCGTTGATCTCTTCCTCGACATCAGCGGTCTGGGTATAGACACCGCCGGCGACGCCCTTGGCCTTGAGATCGGTCAGCACCTTGATGGATTTCTCATAGCGCTGGCGATATTCCTCGATGCTCTTCGGCAGGCCGCCGTAGCCCCAGTTCTCCTTGCTGACGTTCCACAGGTGGTCCTTCACCGGCCAGCCGTGACCGCCGAATTCTCCGACGACCTTGATGAAGTCATCGTATCGCTTGTCCTCCGTCGGATAGCCGGGATCCGGATAATGGTGCAGGTCGGCGATGTGCCCCACCGGCCAGAAGTTTCCGCCGCTGGCGATATTGATGTGGCGGGAGGGATCGCGCTTCACCGACCACTCGCCTACTTCCATCGTGCGATGCTGGCCCCATGCTTCATTGAAGGGCGTCCAGACGACGATGCTCGGGAAAGGGTCGAGCAGCGTGATCATGTCATCGAACTCGGTGAGCCACTGCTTGTGATCTTCCTCGGACCACTCGGCGTCCTTCGGATTGAGATCGAACTTCGTCCACGGCGGACTTGCACCGCCACTGACCTGATCCTGCCAGACCAGCATGCCGATCTTGTCGCAGTGGTAGTAGTAGCGCTGCGGCTCCACCTTGATGTGCTTGCGGATCATGTTGAAGCCCGCGTCCTTCAGCCACTGGATCTCGAAGACCATGGCATCGTCGGACGGCGGGGTGAGCAGGCCATCCGGCCACCAGCCCTGGTCGAGCGGGCCCCAGTGGAAGATGACCTTGCCATTCAGCGTGAAGCGCCAGCGGCCGTCCTTGTCCTTCACCTTGCCGACTTGGCGGAGGCCGGTGTAGCTGGTGACCTGGTCCGTGACCCGATCACCTTCACCAAGGATGGAGACGCGGATTTGATAAAGGTGCGGGCTTTCCGGCGACCACAGCTTCGGATTCGGGATCTTGATCGCGTCTCCGCCCGTGCCTTGGGCGATCACCTTGCCGTCCTCGAGTACCTCGATCTTGCGGGTGACATCGGCGTAGTCCGCACCGTGGAGCTTGCCCTCCACCTTGATCTCGCCGGTGGCGATGTCGGTGGAAATCTTCAGGCCGGTGATGTGGCGCTCGGAAACTTCTTCCGCCCAAACGGTCTGCCAGATGCCGGAGTTCCGCGTGTAGAAGATGCCGCCGGGATTGAGGACCTGCTTGCCGCGGAGCTGGGAGCCGCCCGTGGCATCCTCGACGCGGACGGTCAGGGTGTTGTCGCCGTCCTTCTTCAGCGCGTCGGTGACGTCGAAGCTGAAGGGCAGGTTGCCCCCGACATGGGTGCCGACTTCCTTGTCATTCACCCAGACCTTGGCGCGATAATCGACGGCTTCGAAGTGAAGGATCGTGCGCTTGCCTTCCTTCGGCGAAAGGTCGAGCGGGCGGCGATACCACAGCGCCTCGTAGGGCTGGAGCATGCGGCGCACGCCGGAGAGCTTCGACTCGACCGGGAATGGCACGAGGATCTTGCCGGCCCACTTCGCCGGCGTGGCAGCATCGAGCGTGGTGATGGCGTAGTCCCAGTGGCCATTGAGATTGGTCCACTGCTCGCGCTGGAGCTGCGGGCGGGGATATTCACGCCACGCATTCTCCGCGGTGACCTTCTCGCCCCAAGGGGTGATCAGGTCGGAATGCACCGCACCATCGCTGCCGAGGAGATTACGTAGATCGGGCAAGGCTTCCGTGTCGATGACGTGGGCATCGATGTACTGGCCGCCGGTCCCTTGGTGGCAATGCACGGCGAGCAGGTTGGCACCGGCCTTGAGCGTGTCGCGGGCGCTCAGCTCCAGCGGCACGATCTTGTAGGTCTGGGTATAGCCGCTGAATTTCGCGATCTGCTTCCCATTGAGGAAGACCTCCGCGTCGTCATCGTGGTGAATGAAAAGCGCGGGCTTCGCCGGCATCTCCTTCAGCTCGAAGGTGCGGCGCAGCCAGATATCCCCGGTGGTCCACTCGGTATTCACCACGCCGCCGGGAGCACGCTTGCCATCGGCCTTGCCGCCGAAGCCGCCGGGTCCGGACTTCCACGCGGCATCGTCAAAGCCCGGAGCTTCCCAAGCTGCAGCGGGCTTATCGGTCGTGTATTTCCACTGCGCAGCGGCCGGTGGCTGCTGGGCCTGCGCCGTGGCGGCAAGGGCCAGCAGGCCCAGGCAGCCCGCGAGCCGGCGGCGTCTTCTTGGGTAGGTATCGTTCATGAGACTGGTGAGAATGGGGAAAGTTGGCCCGTGATACGGGTTTTATTAGCCAATCTTCCACCCGATGACGGATTTTCCCGAAACGGGAACACCCACCCATCGCCGCGATTTCCCCCGGCCGCAAACGACCTGCCTCAGAAGGCCATCACAGCCGCGCCGGCTCAGGCCTGCGCCGCAGCATCCCTCTCAGCCACTCTTTCACCGCGGAAAATCCCCTCACCATCGCGTGGTCGCGGACGCCGTGGAGCTTCAGGTGCCCGGCCACGGTCTCCTCATGACCCCGGTAGCGAGGGAGGAAGAGCAGCAGGGTCGACTCCTCGGCCTCGCGTCCATGGACCAGCGATGGAGAAAAGATCCCCTTCTCCACCTGCCGCACCCCATCGGGAAGAGGCACCGTCCGCTCGTCCAACACGCACCAGCGGCGGTAGCGGAACACCGCGGTGCCATCGTCTAACAAGACCAACCGCCCACCGGTTCGCGGCGGCAGCCCGGCCAAGCGACCAAGCGTGAAGACGTGCGGATTCTCCGGCGTCGCCCGCCGCTTCCCCCGCGACGGCAACAGGATATCCGCGGCAAAGCGCGCACCGAAAATGGCCAACCGCATCGCCGCCGGCGCGAGACACGCGGCAACGAGGATCAGCACCACGCACAACGCCGCCGCCAGCCACGGCGCGATGGCATAGATCACACCGATCATGGCTAACAGACCCGTGCGCAGCAACTTCAGCCCCGCGTCCACCGTCGAGAACGGCGACAGGATGATCAGCACGTTGATCGCGTGGCTACAGATCCACACGAGCAGGAACGCGATCACCGCACCGGGAATCATCAGCCAGGAGAGATCGATGAATGCCATCGTCTCACCCGTGAGCGATGCCGTCGGCACCGCGGCCTTTTCCGCCTCCAGATGCTTCGACATCTCCGCCGCGACCAGCGGCACGAAGGCCCCGCTGGCGACCAGCGCGCTCGCCTTGTTCTCAAACAGCTCCACCATGTCGAAGGGCTTCTTCAACAAGCCCGGCACCGCCGTGCCGAGCGAGTCCTTGAGAAAGCAAAGGACCAGCAAGCACAAGCCGGTGCCCCACGCCCACGGTTGCGCATACCACGGCAGCGACGAACGCGCCTCGGCAGGCGATTTCCAATAGCGCCACGCGCCCACCGAGCTGATGCCTAACAGCGGTGAAATCGCCACACCGGTGATCTCGGTGATCCCTTGGCTAAGCGCCACGCCCGGCAGATATTGCTCTTGGGTCGATGGCGGCGCGACGGTCTCCACCTCATCGGCAGCCGGGAGCGGCGCGGTCAAAAGCGTCAAGCATAGCAGCGCGAGGACCTTGATCATGGCATGGGCATAACACCGCCACCGCGCGGAGTCCATTTCCGGATCATAGGATCGCCCCGTTCCCTCTGCCGCCGGCATCGCACGAAAAACCCGTGTCCGGCGACTGCCCCGTTCGGGTAACCCCCTCCCTACTCCCTTCGGGCTATTGGGAAACCATTCCTATGGGACTACGTTCCCTACACGACCCTACCTTGATACGGCCGCCTTCGAGCCAACCCAAGAATCCCAAGCAAATCCAATACTGCCTTGAAAGCCACAACTCGCGTCGCCGCCTCCGCGCCTCAAGCCAAACCCACCATCCCGAAGAGCCCGATGAAAACCCAACTCGCCATCTTGTCCCCCCTCACCCGCTCGTCTCTCATCGCCTGCGCCTCGCTGTGCGCGGCGACTTCCGCCTACGCCGACCAGACATGGTCCGGTGCCACGAATGCCGATTGGAACACGGCCTCCAACTGGACCAGTGCGGTTCCCACCGCAGGTGACGTCGCCATCTTCAATGCAGCCTCCACCGCCAATCTCGCGACCACGGCGAGCGCCAGTTCGGCGGTGGCCGGCGTGAGCGTGGTGGACCCCGCCGCAGCGGTCAGCATGACGAGCCAGGCCAATACCACCGTCTCGCCCACGGCTGCTGTGACGGCGGACAATGCCACGGACACGTTCACCTACAGCGTGGCCCCCGCCACGCCTCTGGCGAATGGCGACCGGGTGACTTTCACGGTGACCACCCTTCCCACGGGGATGACCGCCGGCGCCACCTATTTCGTCGTCAATGCTTCCCCGACCACCTTCCAGATTTCAACCACCGCCGGTGGCGCTGCGGTCAACTTCACCGCCAATGGTGCCACTGTGGTTGTCAACGGCGTGGTGCTGGCGAATAACGCCACCGATTCATTCTCCTATTCCTCGGCGTTCTATCCGACGGCATTCGTCAATAACACCTTGGTTTCCTTCGGTGCCCAAACCGCACCGACCGGACTCACCCCCGGTATCCTCTATTTCGTGGTGAATGCCACCGCGACGACTTTCCAAGTCTCCAACTCCGCGGGCGGCGCGCCGGTTGATTTCACCACGGATGGCCTCAGCTTGAGAGCCTTTGGCAACAACTCCCCTCATTTCACCATCGGCGGTTCCGGCATCAATCTGAGCGCCGCGACGCAGAATCTCACGATCGCCCCGGCCAAGCTGGTTCTCAGTGCCTCCCAAACGTGGAATGTAGGCACGGGTCGCTTGCTCACGATTTCCGGAACTTCGGCTTCGACCGGTTCCACCAGCGCTCTCACCAAGTCGGGCGCGGGCATTCTTCAGCTCAATGCCTCTCAGTTGTCGCCTTCGGGCAGCGTGCTTCTCTCGGGAGGCGAGACCCGTGCGAATGCGGGCAACTTCGTCAACCTCTTCAATAGCGCTCCCATCACGTTCGAAAATGGCGCGAGTCTGACGCACTTTAACGGCACCGGCACCGTGACCATCCTTTCCAATGTGGTGGTGGCCAGCGGTCACTCCGGCACGATCAACATGGGAGACCGGATCGGATGGGGAAACAATGACGCCACCGTAGAAACCCTGACCGGCGCCGGCACCTTGACCTTGAACGCGGCGACGACGGTTTCGCGCGACGACATTGCGGCCGACATGACCGCCTTCACCGGCACGATCAATTTCACCGGCAGTGGCAACGTCCGCCTCTTCATCAATGGCGGCAAAGTGGGGGCGGGCTTCACCAACAGTACCGTGGATCTCGCTGGTACGGTCAACCTCAACCCGCAGACCAACTCGGGAGGAAATACCATCAACATCGGGAAGCTCACAGGAACTTCAACCACGGCCTCTCTTGGCGGGGGATCGGCGGGATCGCCCAACTACAACGTGGGCGGCTTGGGAGCTGACTCCACCTTCGATGGACTGATCTCGGGGAATGCCTCGCTGACAAAATCCGGCGCAGGCACGCTCACGCTGACCAACGCCGCCCTGGCCTACACCGGCACTACCACGGTGAGCGGAGGAACGCTGAAGCTGAATGGCACCAAGACGGGCATCGGTGCGACCTCGGTCAGCGGTGGAACCTTGGCTGGAACCGGAACTTCCGCCGGCACGACCACCATCACCGGCACCGGCATCCTCGCCCCCGGGGACGGCGGAATCGGCAACATCAACTTCGCCAACCTCACCCTCTCCAGCGCCAGCATCCTGAATCTGCAGTTCGGCGTCGGCAACGACACCGCCACGGTGCAAAGCGGCGGAACCCTGAATCTCGCCTCCGGGGCCACCGTGGACGTCAATGGCTTCGGCACTGACGGAACTTACACGATCATCAACACCACGGGTGCCACCGTGGTCGGAACCGCCTCCACCGCACTCACGGCAGTCAATGGCGCCGGAGGAAAGGTCTACAGCTTCTCCGCCACGGCAAACGCCATCCAAATGACGATCTCCGGCTCGGATCCCACCAACTATTGGAAGATCGACGGCGGTGGCTCTTGGAATGTCGCCGGCAACTGGACCAAGAATGTAGTTCCGAACGCGAGCGGAGCGATCGCCAAGTTCGGCCCCGGCCCATCGGGGCTCGGCGGATTCTTCACCGAATTTGGTATCGCCATCACCATGGATGTCAACCGCACCGTCGGCACGCTGGCATTCAATGACGTAACCGACACGGTCGTAACCATTGATCCGGGAGCCAGCGGCATCTTGTCATTCGATAACGGGGCAAGTCCGTCGATCCTCACCAACATCGCCGGGAATCACATCATCAACGCGCCAATCGTCGTGGATGCCGACGACTTGACCGTCGACATCGGCGATACCTACTTGCTGACGGTGAATGGCACCGTGAGCGGTTCGGGCGCCGCCCTCACCAAGAATGGCTTGGGCACCCTCGTTCTTGCTGGCAGCAACTCGTATGACGGTGGCACGATCTTGAATGGCGGAACGATCGACATCAACTCCACTACCAGCCTCGGCAATACGTCCGGCGCACTCACCTTCTCCGGCGGTACGCTGCGTCTCGCTGCTGCCCTCGCCGGAGAGACCCGGAGCTACGAAATCACCGGCGCGAACAATGCGCTGATCGACACCAACGGAAACGACTTGGGCTACGATGGAGTGATCAGTCCGACGGGTGGTGCGACGGGTGGTCTCTCGAAGGGTGGAATCGGCGTGCTCAATCTCTCTGCAGCGCAGACCTACACCGGCACTACCACCTTGACGGCTGGCGGGCTCAATCTCAACGCCGGGGGCAGCACCAATGGTGGAGCAACCAACATCAGTGGAGGTTCCAACTTCACCGTCGCGGGTGGTTCGCTAACGGCGGGAGCCCTCTCATCGGTCACGGGTGCCGCTTTCAATATCACCTCCGGCACCGCGACCTTCAATGCCGGCCTGAATGCCAATACCGGCAACAACAACCTCAACTACGTCATCCACGTCGGTGGCGGCACGTTCACTTCGAGTTTCGTCACGATGGGGCGCAGTTCGACGATCATCAACAATCCGGTCGCCGGCAGCCCCGACATCGGGCTCTATGTCGATGGAGGTATCGCCAACATCACCGGCGCTCTGACTCTCGGCATCACCGGCAGTCTCTCGTCGGTTTCCGCGCGCATCGAGAACGGCAGCCTGACGGTGGGTGGCCCCGTGACGCTCCAGGTGAGCAGCGGTGACCGTTGGACCGTGTTCGATGTGAATGGTGGCACCTTCACCTCCACCGATGCCGTCACCGGCGTCCAGATCGGCAGTGGCCTCATCGGTAGCAGCGCCTTCCTCGTCCGGAATGGCACCGCCGCCGCCGAGCGCATTCTCCTGACCCAAGCTACCGCCTCCACGGAAACGAGCCGTCTCCATGTCACCGGGGGTGCCCTGTATGTCGGCTCCGGCGGCATCGTCGGCAACAACAACGCCGGCACCGGCATCCTCGAAGTGCTGCTGGGTGGTGGAACGCTCGGCGCAAAGGCACCTTGGACTTCCTCCGTGGCCGCCACGCTCACCGGTCCCGCCACCATCAAGGCAGCCGACGCCCTGAATGCGGCTCAGGACATCACGCTCTCCGGCGCGGTCGGAGGCACCGGCTCGCTGACGAAGACCGGCGCGGGTGCACTGAACCTCACCGGCACCTATGACTACACCGGGAACACCACCGTCTCCACTGGCACGCTATCCTTGAACACGGGGACCTTGGCCGATGCCAGCACCGTGGATGTCTCCGCCACCGGCAGCGCCGTCCTCAATCTGAGCTTCTCCGGCACCGACATCGTCGCTGGCTTCAGCATCGACGGAGCGCCTCAAGCCACCGGCACCTGGGGCTCGCTCACCTCGTCGGCGACCCACAAGACCGCGCGCATCACTGGCGACGGCATCCTGAACGTCGGAGGAGCCGCCGATCCTTTCACCGATTGGATCGACGACTTCCCAGCCGTCGGTGCCCTGACCGCCAAGACCGACGACCCGGACAGTGATGGCCTGACCAACCTCGAAGAGTTCGCCCTCGACGGCAATCCGGCCAATGGCAACGCCACCGGCAAGGTCCGCTCGAGGATCGAAACGGTGGGAGCTGACAAAGTGCTCGTCATCACGCTGCCGGTCCGCAATACCGCAACCTTCGGCGGCAGCCCCTCGAAGACCGCCACTGTCGACGACATCACCTACACCATCGAGGGATCGAACAATCTCACCCTCTTCGATCAAGGAGTCACCGAGATTGCAGTCAGCGCGGAAGGAATGCCGACCCCGCTGACCGAGGGCTGGACCTACCACACGTTCCGTCTCGATGGCGCCATCGGTGGGGTCACGCCACGCGGGCCAAGGGGCTTCCTCCGCATCACCATCGAGGATGCTCCCTGAGACGAACCACCTTCTCTAGGGTAAAATTGGGTTATGGGGCCGGGAGAGCTTTCTCCCGGCCTTCCTGTTTTTCCTAGGGAGTCATACAGTTCGGCGAGCTTGCCGCTGGCGCGGCTTTCGTAGCGGAGCGGCTGCGCCGTTCCGTTAGGGGCGGCCCGAAGCTGCAAAGCGGGTGGCGTCACCCAGCAGTCATCGCCCTTACGTGACTCTCAGAAATCCACCGCGTCCGCGATCGACCCGATCACGGAACTCAAGAGCTCGCCCGCCGCGTCAGAGGCCAGGTTATCGACAATGCTGGAAAGCGTGCGCCTTACTCCGAAGGCCGCAAACAACACCACCAACAATCCACCGATAACCAGCGCAGCTTGGGCCGCATTCGAGTCGACTGGAACTCCGCTGATCCCCGAACCGATCATCGCCGCACCCGCCAAGCCAATCATGACCCGTGGCAGAGCTGGCAGCACCTGCACTTTCAGCGACAGGACCTCGCGCTCATCGAGGACATGATGCCGTTGCTTCGCAGCACGAATGCCGGCCTTCACCGCGCGACGGCGGAGCTTCTCGTGATGGTGGTCCATGGCGAGCCTGGAAATTACTCCTCCGCCGCCTCTGTTTTCGCCACCGTGCCACTCATCGTGACCACACAGCGAAACGGCTCGCGGCCGTCCTTGCGAAACTCGACCACGTAGAACCACCGGCAACCATCCTTCGGCAGTCGCTTGAGCAAGTCCTTCTCGAACCGATTCACCGTGCACAGGGTCACCTTCAGCTCCCCTTCCCCGGACGACGCGGCGGCTTGCCGAGCGATCTCCACTGCCCGGTCCCGTCTTAGCGGCGGTTTCGCCCCCGCCTTCGGCTCCCATGCCGGCACCTTGCGAAGCTCGGCGGCATCCACGCGGTAGTCCACGGTCTCGCCATCCTTCGCGGAATACTCGCGGTGAAGCACGACATCCTCTGCCGACGCGCAGCAAAGCATCCCGGACAAAAGGTAAGTTTGCCATTTCATAGCGATCATGGGTTGGCAGGTTTCGCGGTGAGGATTTCGCCATCCGCCGTCACGTGCAGGATCAACTCCGGCGGACCCTGCCAATTCTCCGGCGTGACCGTCAGCGGCCATGCGGTCCGCGCGGCACGATAGCCGGCAGTTTCCAGCGCGAAGGTCGCCTGATAGAGCAAGGGCACCTTGGCATCGGCCGCTGCCTCCGGGTTCCGGCTCGCGGGATGCTCCTCCAGGCTGAGGAACTGCCACGAACCCGGCGGCATCTTCGCGGTCGCTGCCTTCAAGGAGGCATCCAACGCCGCTTCGAAGCCACTTCCGCGCTGCACCAGGGAAGCATGGCGGGCCGGTGTCAGCGAGACCGAGTAGCTCGGATTCTCCTCCCAGCCGTGTCGGAACACTTCGATCGGCGCGACACCAGCGACTGCCGAGTCTCCCTTCTTTAGGCCATCCAGATACTTCAAATCCGCTTCGGATAAATCGCCCAGCGCCACTCGCGAAATCGACTCTCCGGCAAGCAGCGAGACATCATCGTCCGTCAAATTCACCAAGCGCGCCTCGATGACCTTGCCATTGGCATGATGCCACTGCCGGGTATCTCCCGCTCGCAGTTGCGGGATGAGTTCCGCTGCCTTCCCCACCGGCATGTCCGGCAGCATCGAGAGGTCAGGGACCTTGCAAAGCACCACCGCTCCGGAGTGCAGTCGCTCCAACACCTGCCGTTCTTCCGGCACCAGCGCATCGATCGACACCGGCGGAATCTTCCCCTTCGCCTTCCCGTCGTGAAAGTAGGCGAACTTTCCGTCCGGCGACAGTTGAAGCAGCTTCAGCCGGCGCGACTTGCCGTCCGCCATGTGCCAGGTCCGCACCCCCGTGATCACCTCCGGCTCGGCCATCCCTTGCCCGAGACAGAGAACGCAGGTCGCCAACAGTCGCCGCCACTTCATATCCACGACCTAGCCGTTTCCCTCAAACAAGGTCAAGTGGCCAAGCCCGGCATTCTCCCTCACCACGGGCCCCCTTTTCGCAGACTATTCCTTGTGAATAACTTTCGCCGCTGAGCACGGAATGACCGCTATTCCAAGCTCCGCCGGTGTTCACAGCTTGTGAATAACCTTTGCCTTCGGTCGGACTCTCGGGGGCGTCACGGCACCTCATCGGCGACTCGACAACTCCCGGGACAACGCCTCGCGCCCCCTTCTCGGAGCAAGTCGGAGGCGCTGTCCGGGAAGCCGGATTCAGTTCGCGTTCGCAGCCACTCCCACGAGTTGGTAAAAGGTTCCATTGTTCTCATCCACCACGTAGCGAGCGCTCACGATGACGAAATGCTGCGGTTTCCCCCCGCCATTGACGTGATCGATGTGGTCGTCCACGCGGAGTGGCACGGGGGATTCGGTTTCCTTTGGAACGACGGTTTGTGCGGCATTCATGCCGACGGCTTGGAAGCGGATCTTGATCATGGCTTTGGACTGTCTTGGAGGGGATTCCGTGGCGCGCTAGCGCCGGTGGCGGTGAACAGCAATGGTCAACAAACGGCTAAACGAAACCGGGGGAGGAAAACCTTCCAACTTGAGCGGAAAGAACCATCGAAGGCAAGCTTTCGCATAAATCGGCATCCGGGATGACAGTCCGGGATCTGCAATCTTGCGCCGGACGACACTTGATTCAAACCACGAGTTCGAGTTGCCTGAATGGCATGTATTCCCCTTCGATCAGGCGACTCGTTGCCGTCGTGGCGCTCGCGGTTGCCCTTCCCGTGACCGTCTTCGCGGACGAAGAGGAAATCGTCATCCACCGCAGCGAGGAATTCACGTTGTCGGATGGCGCACCCAAGGAAGAAATCCACTTTGTCCGCAAGTTCGCCATGAGCCGTGCACAGTGGGAAAAGCTGCCGAAAGCCCATACTCCCGCCAAGCCGGCGCTTTCCGCCGCGAAGGCAATCGAGCTGGCGGAAGCCAGTCTCGATCCATCCGAAACCGACCGCGCCGACAGCTTCCACGTCGAGAAGCTGGAGCTACGGCACCAGCCCGCCGGCGATCCTCCACGCCCGATCTCCTTTTATCTGGTGGACTTCAAGGTGGATGGCAGCGAAGTCCCGCGGCTGGTGCTCATGGACGGCACGGTGGTGAAGCCCGAACTGGTGAGGCTGCCGCCAAAACCACCGGGCCAGCGATAGCACGCGGATTCGCATCGCCTTCCCCGCCCCGCTCCGCCACAAACTCCGGAGAATGATCTCCCTCCGCCAGCTCACCAAGCGCTTCGGCACGCAAACCGCGGTCGATGCCCTCACCCTCGATATCCCCGCGGGTCAAATCGTCGGACTGTTAGGGCCGAACGGCGCAGGGAAATCGACGACACTCAAGATGCTCACCGGGCTGCTCATTCCCACGTCCGGCAGCGCGACGATCTGCGGGCATGACCTGCTGCAGGACCCCATGGGCGTAAAGCGCAATGTCGGCTTCGTGCCGGACTCGGGTGCCGTCTTCGAGTCGCTGACCGGCCTGGAGTATCTGGAGATGGTCGCAGCTCTCTACGGCATCCCGGCGGAAGCGGCGCGCGAGCGGATCCGGCAGTTTATCGCCTTCTTCGACCTGAGCTTTGAGACGCTGACCGACAAGCTGCTCGGCGCGTATTCCAAGGGCATGCGGCGCAAGGTGGTCATCACCGCAGCCCTGCTGCACAACCCTCCGGTGGTCTTCTTCGACGAGCCGCTCGACGGCCTCGATGCGAACGCCGCGGTCGGCTTCAAGGCGCTGATCCAGACCCTCGCCCGCGAGGGCAAGGCGATCGTGTATAGCTCCCACATCCTCGACGTGGTGGAGCGCGTCTGCGACCGGGTCATCATCATCGACCAAGGGAAGGTGAAAGTGGATGGCGAGCCGGCGGAGTTGGTGAGGCAACACGAAGCCCGTTCGCTGGAGCAGCTCTTCACCAGCCTGACCGGTGGCCACGACCTCGAGCGCAAGGCGGAGGACTTCGCGCGAACCTTCCGGCCGTGAACCCGCCCCCCTCCACATCGAAGACCCTGCGGAAGCTCTACCTGACGCTGTTCCTGCGCGGCCGCAGTTCGCGCGGGCTGAAGAAAGACCGCGCGCCGACCTCGGTAGGCACCAAGCTGTGGGGCACGCTGGCCCTCTATGCGCTGGTCGGGCTGGCCGCGCTGACGTTCGTCGGCCAGCCATCGTTCACGCTGTCCTTCTACCTCCACGGGATGTCGCTGCTGTTCCTCGGCATGTTCGTGGCGGCCTCGGCAGGCGAGATCCTTTTCAACAAGGACGAGCCGGAGATCCTGCTGCACCGCCCTGTGGATGCCCGCACCTTGCTCTGGGCCAAGGTCACGGTGCTGCTGCGCGTCTCGCTGTGGGTGGCATGCACCTTCAATCTAACAGGCTTGATCGTCGGCACCGTGAAGTGGAGCCCGATCTTCGCGCCAGTGCACCTCGTGTCCACCGCTCTCGCGGCCTTGTTCTGCACCGGCAGCGTGGTGCTGATCTATCAGCTCTGCCTCCACTGGTTCGGCCGCGAGCGGCTGGACAATCTCATGACGACCGCGCAGGTGCTGCTTGCCGTCGCGCTGGTCGCGGGCAGTCAGATGGTCCCCTACCTGATGCGCGGGATGGAGGATCAGACCGACCTGCTCGCCGGGAAGTGGTGGCTCTGCCTGCTGCCGCCGGCGTGGTTCGCGAGCTTCGACGAGGTCTTCATCGGCCGCGGCACAGCGGCCACCTGGGCGCTCGCGGGAATCGGTGTGACCGTCACCGCGGGCGTGCTGGTGCTGGCGTTCGGCAAGATGGCGAGCACCTATGAAGAAGGCCTCCAGACACTCGCGGAATCTCGCCCACGGCCACCCCGGAACAGCGGTGACCGTCGCTGGATCGACCGCGTGACAGACCTTCCGCTGCTATCGTGGATGCTACGCGATCCGGTGACGCGGGCGTCGTTCCGGCTATCCGCCGCCTACATGATGCGCGACCGGGACATGAAGCTGCGGCTCTATCCCGGCTTGGCCCCGATGCTGATGATGCCGGCCATCTTTCTCTTGCAAGGCAGCTCGCGGACGATCGGCGAATTCGGCATCGCCATCGCCGGCGGCTATGTCGGACTGGTGCCACTGACCGCCATGGGACTGCTGCAATACTCCCAGCACTGGCAGGCGGCCGATCTCTACCGCTTGGCACCCGTTCCCGGGCCAGGACGCTTCATCCTCGGCGCAGTGATCGCCATCGGCACGGTGCTGGTGGTGCCGGCACTGCTGGTGCTCGCCACCGCCATGTTCTTCCTGCCAGGCGGACTCTATCATCTGCCGCTGCTCCTCCCCGGGCTGATCGCGCTGCCGGTCTATGCACTGGCCCCCGGTGCCATCGACAAGACCGTACCACTCTCGAAGCCGACCGAAGAATCGAAGTCCGCCGGCCGCGGAGCATGGATGTTCCTGATGATGATGAGCGCCATGGTCCTCCCCGGCCTCGGTCTCGCAGCGAAGTACCTCGGCGGCTTCGGCATCTTCCTCGCGATCGAGGCAGTCCTCTCCGCAGGGGCTTGCTTCGCATTGGTCCGCGCGATTTCCCGGAAGCAGTGGGATCCGATCGAGTGACATGATCCACACTGACACCACCGGCGCCGACGTGGCCTCGCACTACGATGAGTTGGACCCGTTCTACCGCCGACTGTGGGGCGAGCACGTCCACCATGGCTTGTGGGAAACCGGCCGCGAATCCCCCCTTGAAGCAGTGGCCCAGCTCAGCCGTCATGTGGCAATCCGAGCGGAGATCAAGGCTGGCCAGCGGGTGTGCGACGTCGGCTGCGGCTATGGGGCAACCGCCCGGTTGCTCGCCGCGGACTACGGGGCGCGGGTCACCGGCATCACCATTTCCCCAAAGCAGCACGCCGCCGCTGCCTCTGCCGGGGGCGCGGAATTCGTGCTCGGGGATTGGCTGGAGAATGACTTCCCCACCGCAAGCTTGGACGCGGTGATCGCGATCGAAAGCACCGAGCACCTGCCCGATGTGGCACGCGGCATCGCGGAAATGGCCCGCGTGCTGGTGCCCGGCGGGCGACTGGTGATCTGCGCGTGGATGGCAGGACCGGCACCGCGGGCATGGGAGCGGCGGCAGCTGTTAGAGCCGATCTGCCGCGAGGGCCGTCTCATCGGCATGGGAAATGAAGCCGACTACCGGCGCTGGCTCGCGGACGCCGGACTGGAATTGCAGACCGTCGAGGACATCAGCCGCAAGGTCCGCCGCACCTGGCCGATCTGCATCCGCCGCACGATCTCGGCCTTCTTTCGCGATGCAGAGCTGCGGCGCTACCTCTTAGACGACCACGAGCGCAACCGCATCTTCGCCGTCACGCTCGTGCGGATCTGGATCGCCTACCTCACCGGCGCACTGCACTACACCGTCTTCACGGCGATGAAGCCCGCTGGGAGCGCGGAATTCATTCCGCTTGGACGGTAGGTTCGCGGGACCATCCAGGCGGAATAAACTCCGCGCTCCCAGTGGCACTAGGCCAGCCGCAGCTCAATCCTAAAACAAGCCGCCCTATTGCTTCAGCGAGACCCGCAGCAATCGGTCATCGGAGGTGAGATAAAGCCGCGTGCCATTCTCCCCGAAAGCCACGTTAGCGGTCGGCCGCCCGCACAGGATCCGGCCTAACAGCATGCCCTCCGGATTGAAGATCAGGCACCCGCCAGGCCCGGTCGAGAAGACGTTGCCCTTCGCATCCACCTTGATGCCATCCGGCGATCCGGGACCTTTGAGTTCCTTGCAATTGAAGAAGACCTTGCCGCCCTCGGTCGAGCCATCGGGCTTGAGCGGATAGGCCATGATGATCGGCGCGGGCCCATGCGATTGGGCGACGTAGAGCGTCTTGTTGTCCGGCGAAAGCGCCACCCCATTCGGCCGGTCGAGGTCGCGGGTCAGCAGCGAGACCACGCCCTGCGGCGTGACGCGATAGACGCCATGGAACGGCAGCTCCCGGAACTGCGCGTCCTTCTCCCGGCCCGGCATGCCATACGGCGGATCGGTGAAATACACGTCCCCATTGCGGGCGATGGCGAGGTCGTTCGGCGAGTTGAAGCGCTTGCCGTTGAAATTGTCTGCCAGCGTCCGCTTGCCACCGCCGGGCGTGAGATAGGAAACGCGGCGGTCGCCGTGCTCGCAGCAGTAGAGCTGGCCCTTTTCATCCATCGCCAGGCCATTCGAGCCGGGCTCGCTGCCATACGGCGCGACGCCGGTGTAGCCGGATGGCTTCATGAAGACCGTCGCCTCCGTATCGCCCTCCTTCCACTGATAGATCGTATTGCGCGGCACATCGGAAAACAGCAGGCGCTTCTCCTTCTCATCCCACACCGGCCCCTCCGCCCAATCAAAGCCCTTGCACAAGGTCTCAATCTTCGCCGCCGGGTCAAGGATGGCATCCAGCGCGGGATCGAGTCGTTCGATGCTTTCCTGCGCGGACACGAGCGAAGGAATGAGGGCGAGAAGGAAGACGGCTTTCATCATGCTTCCCTCTACGCACCGCGGCCCGCCGAGTCGTCGACGAAGAATGTCATGCCATAAGGAGTGTCGACATTCTGTCGACACGGCATGGACAAAATGTCCACGCTCCTCACCCCAGCACCCGCTCATAAACCCCGATCACCTTCGCCGTCATCGCATCAAGCGTGACCTCGTTCGCGACAAGTTCGAACGACGGAGCAAGCCGCGCCTTCAGTCCGGCTAGATCCGCCAGCGCGTGCTTCAATCCTCGGACCAACTCCGGCACCGAATGCGTCTCCATCAGCGCCTCGGCCGGCAGAAACTCGGGCGCAAATCCCACCTTCGTGGAAATGCTGGGCACCTTCATGTGCAGCGCCTCCGCCAACGTGTAAGGACCGCCCTCATTGCGGGAGGCGACGATGAACAGCTCCGCGCAGCCCATCAGACCCACCGCGTCATCTCGATGGCCCGCCATCCACACACGGTCGCTCAGCCCATGGCGGCCAATAATCTCCTCAAGCTGCGGGCGCTGCAGCCCCTCCCCCACCAGCCACAGCTTGAAGCCGGGCACCTGCGCCATCGCTTCCAGCAGCAGGTCCATGCCCTTCGCCGGAACCAGTCGGCCGACGGTGCAGAAGACCGGCTCCGGTCCGCCGAGGAAGGGCGGATTAGTCGCCAGCGCCGCCTCGCGGGTGCCGGGCGGCGGCGGGGCGATCGAGTTCCAGATCACGGTTGCGGGAATGCCGCCGAGCGAGTCCCGCACCTGCGCCGACGCGGTGATCACCGCGTCGTAGTCCCGGAACGGCCGGGCGCTGCGCTTGATGTTCTGGACCGTCGCGACGCGCTTGATCCCCGGCAAAAACCGCCGCACCGAGCGCACCATCGCCCCGGCCTTGTTCGCGTGCGCGTGGACGATTTGCGGCCGGGTCGAGAGGATTTTACCGCGCAGCGCCACCAGGTTGAAGGGGTTGAGCCGCCCGCCGCCCATCGGGTGGGCCAGGAAATTCACCGCGGGATCGAAGTGCGGCCGCATCGTCTCGTCGGCCACCGCGCTGACGGCATGGCCGAGGGCGGCCTGCCGGTTGGCGAGTTCGATGACATTTTTCTCAAGGCCGCCCTTTTCGCCGACGCTGGCGAGGACGTGACAGACGCGGATCACGCCGCGGAGGCTGGCCGGGCGGGTGAAAGCTGCCAAGCGACAAAACGCCCGGCCGAGGATCACGCCTTCCGGGGTTGCCGGGGGAAATCCGCGCCGCTAGACAGACCGGGTCGCCCGGCGGCTCCAGCTACCCGTGATTTTCAATTCCTATACCTTTCTCCTGGTTTTCCTGCCGCTGACCTTGCTGGTGTTCTCGCTCCTGCGGCGCTTCGTCCCCCGCGCGGCCTTCGCCTGGCTGGTGCTCACCTCGCTGGCCTTCTACGGCGTGTGGAACCCGGACCCGGCCCATGGCTGGTCGCCGAAATACATCCTGCTCATCCTCGGTTCCTGCGCGGGCAATTATTTCATCGGGCGCTTCCTCACCAGCCACCGCGGCACCCCGAAGGGGAAATTCGCCCTGGCCGCGGGCATCACCACCAATCTCGTCCTGCTCGGCTACTACAAGTATGCCGGCTTCCTCGCCGTCATCGCCACCAAGCTCAGCGGCTGGCCCGGCGCGATCCCGCCCATCATCCTGCCGCTGGCGATCTCGTTCTTCACTTTCCTGCAGATCGCCTACCTGGTGGACGCATGGCGCGGACAAACCAAGGAGTACAAGTTCACCGACTACCTCCTCTTCGTAACCTTCTTCCCCCATCTCATCGCGGGGCCGCTGGTGCACCACAAGGAGATGATGCCGCAGTTCAAGCGGCGGCCGGGGCGGACCCGCTTCTGGGTGAACTTCTCGGTCGGGATCGCCCTTCTGATCCTCGGCCTCTTCAAAAAGGTCGTCATCGCTGACAACCTCGCCCCGATCGCCACCAATCTCTTCGACCTCGCCGCCACCGGCGAACGGCCGCTGACCTTCGGGGAAGCCTGGGTGGCCGCGATCACCTACGGGCTCCAGCTCTACTTCGACTTCTCCGGCTACTCGGACATGGCGCTCGGTGCGGCGCGCTTCTTCGGCATCCGCTTCCCGCTGAATTTCCACTCGCCTTACAAGGCGGTCTCGGTGGTCGATTTCTGGCGGCGCTGGCACATGACCCTGTCCCGCTTCCTGCGCGACTACCTCTACATCCCCCTCGGCGGCAACCGGAAGGGCCCAATCCGCCGCTATGTGAATCTCTTCCTCACCATGCTCCTCGGCGGTCTCTGGCACGGAGCCGGCTGGACCTTCGTCATCTGGGGAGCCCTCCACGGCCTCTACCTGTGCCTGAATCACGCGTGGTTCGGCTTCCGCAAGAAGATGGGCTGGAAGCCGATGCCGAAGCCGCTGGCGATCCTGCTCACCTTCGTGGCCGTGCTCATTTCCTGGGTTCCTTTCCGCGCCGGCACCTATGAAATCATGGGTGGGATTGGCGGAGGGGACAAGGCCATGGCCGCCACCCGCGAGATCCTCGGTGCGATGTTCGGCATGAATGGCTTCCAAGGCTGGCCGGACCGCAGCGCCTACGTGGTGAAGGACAGCCACGCCGTGCGCGCCTGCCTGATCCTGTTAATCGTCTGGTTCCTGCCGAATACCCAGCAATTCCTCCGCCGCTACCAACCGGCGCTCGATCCTTCCCAAGTCATGGACGACCGTCCCGGCGTCCGCCGCTGGTGGGAATTCCGGCCGAATGCCGCCTGGGCCATCGGCCTGGTGCTGCTCCTCGCCGGCGTCCTCTACCAATTCGACAAGCTCAGCGAGTTCATCTACTTCCAATTCTAACCGGAGTTACGCATGCGCTTGCCCCGCCCATCCTTTCTAAAGTTCACGCTGGCCGTCCTGATTTCGGCTGGCGTCCTGCTCGCGTTGTTCATCGGCGTGAATACCTGGGTCAATCCGCTGTGGGTCAGCAAGGCCCCGTGGAGCGACGACAGCTTCGCCGAATACCGGCCGATCTACCGCTACCAGCGCACCGGCAAGGCCGGCATCGCCGAGGCCAAGCCATGGAAGGTCGGTTTCTTCGGTTCGTCGCGCATCGACATCGCCTTCGACCCCGCGCTACCCCAGTGGCAGGGCACGCCCGCGGTGAACCTTGCCGTGAGTGCCGGCACGCTGCCGGAGACCGCGCCGATCCTCGACTACACGCTGAAGCGAGCCCCGCTGGAAACCGCCATCGTTGGCATCGACATCGGTGACCTGTTAGGCGGCAACTCGCCCTATAAGACCACCGGCTTCATGGAGAGCCCGTTCAATCCGGACGGCAACAAGCTCGAACAGACGCTGCGTTACTACGCCGGCATTTCGACCTTCGAATCGGCGGTTCAGACCATCATCAACAAGCGGAAGAACGAGCTCCCCGAGTACACTCCGCTCGGCCACCGGCTGCGTCACCAGGAAACCGTCGACGTCGCCAAGGTCATCCAGCGAGACGCCATCTCGCACGCACTGCGGGTCATCCGCCGGCGGAAAGCCAACCCGCCCGCCGAACCCAACAAGTGGAAGGCGGATTTTCTGCAGGAGATCCTCGACGATACCAAGGAGCACAAGTGCCGGCTGGTCCTGGTGATCCCGCCGAGCCACGCCACCTACCTCGGCGTGTTTTTCCAACAAGGCGATCCCGACCCCACCTTCAGCAAGGACCGGTTCGCCATGGCCAAAATGGTCGCCGCTTCAAATGCCGCCCACCCCGAGGCCCCGCCCGCGACCATCTGGGACTTCAACGATTTTCATGCCCTCAATGCCGAGAACGTCCCCATGGACAACTCGAAGATGCACTGGTGGCTCGACGGCACCCACGCCCGGAAGGCCTTGGGCGACGTCATGCTCGCCCGCATCATGGGCTGGCCGGTCGAGGCCGCTGCTGCCGACTACGGCTTCGAACTGACCGAAGCCAACGCCGCCGCCCGCAGCGAAGCGCTCCGTGCCGGTTACGAGAAGTTCCAAAAGGAACAGCCCGACCTCTGGAAGTGGATGGAGCAAGGCATCCTGAAATACCAGGACACCGCCGCCAAAAGCACCGCCAAGGACGAAGCCGCCCCGGGATTCTAACGAGCATCCGATCCCGGAGGGATCAAAGCCAATAGCCGGTGGTCGCAGACCACCGGTTCGCAGCGAAGGTGAAAGGAATCCCGGAGGGATTCTAGCAGGGTGCGCGGGACACCGCGGAAAGGGTTTATAGCATGGCCCGAATTGGTGAAAATTCGCGATCTGGTGCTTTCAGCCCGGCTTGCATCCCATCCGGGATGCCATCGACTTCTTCACAAACCGGGCGTGGCGCGCGTTCCGTGCTTACCCCCGGCTACTGGCTTGAATCCCTCCGGGATCGGGGGACACGCGTTCTCTCCCAACGACAGGAATGCCGCTGTTCCTCACACCGTCGCGTTTTACCACATCACTCCACCGTCACGCTCTTCGCCAGATTCCGCGGCTGATCAATCTCACACCCGCGCTTGTTCGCGATGTGATAAGCCAGCAACTGCAGCGCCACCGTCGTCGGAATCGTGCTCACCAGCGGATGGCAAGCCGGAACCTCGATCACATCGTCCATCGCCTCCGCCGCCTCGTGATCTCCTTCCGTCACGATGCCCAGAATCCTCGCGCCACGTGCCCGGCACTCCTCCACATTACCGAGAGTCTTGTCCTTACCCGGAATGTCATTCGCAAGGGCAACCACTGGCGTGCCCTCGGTGAGCAAAGCAATCGGCCCGTGCTTCAACTCCGCCGCGTGGTAGCCCTCCGCGTGAATATAAGAGATCTCCTTCAGCTTGAGCGCACCTTCCAACGCAACGGGATACATCGGGCCGCGGCCGATGAAGAACGCATGTTCATTGTGCGCGTAACGCTCCGCGATGGCCGCGATCTTGTCGCTCTGCTCGATCACCCTCTGCACCAGCTCCGGAATCGCCTCGATGGCCCTGGCGAACTTCATCCCCTCGTCGCGCGAGAAACGGCGGCCCCGGCCAAGCTTCAGCGCCATCATCAGCATGACAGCCACTTGGCAAGTAAAGGCCTTCGTCGAGGCGACCGAGATCTCCGGACCCGCGTGCAAATAGACGCCACGCCCGGTTTCCCGCGCGATGGTCGAGCCGACCACATTGCACAGCCCCATCACGAAGGCACCCTTCTGGTTCGCCTCCCGAACAGCCGCCAAGGTGTCCGCCGTTTCACCGGACTGCGAGATCGCCACCACCAGATCGCGGCTACCAATGATCGGATTCCGATAGCGGAACTCGGCTGCCTGTTGGACCTCGGCGTGAATATCCGCCATGTCCTCAAAGGCATACTCACCCACCAGACCCGCATGCAGCGAGGTCCCGCAACCCACGAGCACCACCCGCTGGATCTCCGCGAGATCGCGCGGCGAGGTCCCCATGCCCGACAGCACCGACGAACCCAGATTGAAATCCAAACGACCGCGGATCGCATTGCGCAGGGAATCCGGCTGCTCATGGATTTCCTTCAGCATGAAATGCTCGAAACCGCCCTTCTCCGCCGCCGCCGCATCGAAGCCGAGCTCATTCACCTCGCGCGTGACCGGCACCTGATGCAGGTCGCGGATATCGACGTTGTCGGCAGTGACGATCGCGATGTCATTGTCCTCCAAATAAATCACCTGCCGCGTATGCGCGATGATCGCCGAAGCATCGGACGCCACAATGGTCTCCCCTTCCCCCACGCCGATGGCAATCGGACTCCCACGACGCGCAGTGATGATCTTACCCGGCTCCTTCGCCGAGATCACCGCAATCCCGAACGTGCCCTCCACCTGGCTCAACGCGTCGCAAACCGCTTGGAAAAGGTCACCCTTGTAGCGATCACCAATCAGATGCGCCAGCACCTCCGTATCGGTCTCCGAGTAGAAATGATGCCCCTTCCCTTCCAGCCGCGTGCGCAACGACCGGTAGTTCTCAATGATCCCATTGTGGACCAGCGCGATGTCCCCGGACTCATCGAGATGCGGGTGCGCATTCGCCTCGGTCGGCGGGCCATGAGTCGCCCAACGCGTGTGAGCGATACCGGTGGACGACTTCACAAAGCGCTCCGCCGGCCAATCGGCATGGGCCTTGTCATTGAGCGCCGAGACTTTCCCTGGCGCCTTGCTGACGACGATCGAGCCGTCTTCAAGAATGGCCATGCCCGCGGAATCGTAGCCCCGGTATTCAAGCCGGCGCAGGCCACTGATGAGAACGCTGGGAGCGGAAGCTTTACCGATGTATCCGACGATGCCGCACATGGTGAACTGATTATTGGAAATGGATTATTGGAGATTGCTCACGACGTCACGCTGGACGATCTCACCCGGACGGGTGCTAGCACCGGGCCAGAGTTTCCGGCCGGGATAGATGGAAGTATTAATGCCCGTGTGAACGCCATCGCCGACGATGCAGCCAAACTTGCGGCGGCCGGTATCGACAAGAGAACCATCGACCTCGGTGCGGTGGTTCTTACCATCGTGCCGCAGGTTCGAGGTCACCGTGCCCGCGCCGAAGTTCACCTTCTCCCCAAGCACGGAATCGCCGACGTAGCTGAGGTGCCCGACATTGGTGCCGGAAAGCATGATCGAGTTCTTGATCTCGACCGCGTTGCCAACGTGGCACTTGTCGCCAATCGAAGTGGACCCGCGGATGTAACAGTTCGGACCGATCTTGCAGTTCGCGCCGATGATCACATTGCCCTCGATGAAAACACCCGGCAAAATCCTCGACCCCGCCCCAAGGTGGACGACTCCTTCAATCACCGCATTCGGATGAATGTCCCCTTCGATCTTCGGTGAGGAAAGCGCGCCAACGAAATGCTCATTCGCCCGCAGCAGGTCCCACGGATGAACGATCAGAAAGGACGAGTTCGCCACGATCGCCTTTGCCGCATCCGGGACATCGCCGAACCACGCAAGCGGCGTGCGGCGTTCATCCACCAACGTCGGCGTGGTCGGCGAAAGCAGCGCCATGTCCTCCGCCGTCAGCCAAGCATGCAGATGCGTCCGCAAGCCTTCGACAGCAAAGGCAGCATGATGATCACGGAGCAGGATATTCCCGATCGGAAAGTCCTCGATGGCGCGTGTGGTGAAAAGGGGCATGGGAGCTAGATTTGTGGTGCCAATGGTTCGGTTACGCGAAGTCGTCGGCTTCGTCCGGCGCCCATGCGAAAGAAGCATCGGCAGACCCGATTTCGACAATGCGGTCTCCGTGCATTTGCACTCCGAAGCCATGCTCGCGATCCCAGGTGCACCCGAATTGCAAGCCAACGAAGGAAAGACCATCAAGTCCCCAAGAGTGGACGTGCACTTGAGCAAGTTTAACCAACTCACGAAGCTGCTGAGCCTCTTGGATATCGGGCATTAAACGACCCGCATCCTCACCGAGAAAACTTAAATAGCGAGGTCTCTGTTCACTGTAGTAATCGCGAAGTGCTTCCAAGACCGACTGAATCACCCGGTCGCCATTTTTGATCTGGAATTCAAGCGCAGCCGCTTGCGCTGAGGATGGCAACCTTGAAACGGAAGGATCATAAGGAGTCACCGTCAGACCGGCAGACGCTCCAAACGCCAGATCGATTTCTCCGTCCCACCAATCACAATCGTCCCATTTCAGAGGAGGAAAGGGCGGCTGATCGAGGCGATCAGGATCGGAACTCATTAGAAATATTTTCGTATATTCTCAGTTTTCGACAGCTCGACTAGCATCACGCCGGCACCCCAATATCCTCCTTCACCGCCTCGGTGAACTTGCCGATCCACTCGTCCACGCTGTCGGCGTCGCGGTGCTCGACCAGGATGCGGATCTTGTTCTCCGTGCCCGAGTAGCGGATGAGATGGCGGCCAGCATCGCCGAAGGCCGCGTCGGCCTCGTTCATGAGCTTCTGCAGGCCGGGCAAGGTGGCAAGCGGCGGCTTGGCAGCCACCTTGAGATTGACCAGTTCTTGCGGGAACTCGCGCATGCACGCGGCGAGCTCGGCAAGCGTCGCCTTTTTCTCCTTCATCACGCGCAGCACCTGCAGCGCACTGAGAATGCCATCCCCCGTCGTCGCATGGTCGGCGAAGATCAGGTGCCCCGAGTTCTCACCACCGAAAGAGCCACCCTTCTCACGCAGCGCCTCGATCACATTGCGGTCACCCACCGGCGTCGTGAGCACCTCGATCCCAGCACGACGCATCGCCTCGTGCAGGCCCAGATTGCTCATCACCGTGCAGGCCATCCGGTTGCCGCGGAGCTTGCCCTGCTCATGAAGCGAAAGCGCGGAGAGCGCGAGAATGCGGTCGCCTGAAACCGGCGTGCCTGTTGCATCCGTGAAGATCACCCGGTCCGCATCGCCATCGAAGGAAATCCCCAAGTCCGCGCCATGCTGTCGGACCAGCTCACCAGCCGTCTCCGGATAAAGCGCGCCGCACTTGTCATTGATATTGATGCCGTCCGGCTCGCAGCCGTGCTTGATGACCTCTGCACCCAGCTCCTTGAAGATCAGCGGCGCGATGAAATACGCAGCACCGTGCCCGCAATCGACCACGATCTTCAGCCCATGCAGCGAGATGTTATCCGCCGTGTGCTTCGCGAACTCAATGTAGCGACCCCGCGCATCATCGATCCGGTAAGCCTTGCCGATCTTCTCCGGCGACATCGGGCGCGGCTCGGGCTCATCGCCCAGAATGTGTCGCTCGATGATCTCCTCCAGCGCATCGGAAAGCTTGTAGCCATCCGGCCCGAAGATCTTCAGGCCGTTGTCCTCATACGGATTGTGCGAAGCCGTCAGCATGATCCCCGCGGCAGCACCCATCGACTTCGTCAGATGCGCGATCGCCGGAGTCGGCAGCGGGCCGGGCAGCAGCACATCCATCCCCATCGAGACGAGGCCAGCGGTCAGCGCCGTCTCCAGCATGTAGCCGGAAATGCGGGTGTCCTTGCCGATCACCACGCGATTGCGATTGTGGCCCGACGAGCGCAATACCTGCGCCACCGCCTTGCCCGCCCGGAGCGCCACTTCGGGGGTGATCGGGAATTCGTTCGCCTTGCCGCGGATGCCGTCGGTGCCGAAAAGCTTCATGCGCGGGAGGGTGCCCGGTTTGGCACGGAATGAAAGCTTTGGGTGTGGCAGAGCGGGATTTTCACCCGATTCCGCGACACAAACCGCAGGAATTAAAAAGTTAGATCCGTTTTTCCAAAAAACACCCCGATACCCCACTCCCGTCCCCTCCATGTACCCCGTTCGCCCTCCGCATGAGCAGGGTTTGACGATCCCGTCGCGTCGGTATGATTCTCCCACGCGGACACTTTTTGATCTCGCCTCCCGGACCGTTCCCGCCTAACCCGCCCCCGCCATGAGCGCCACGCAACTCGATCAACTCAAGCAGTTCACCACCGTCGTCGCCGACACCGGCGATTTCGAGTCGATGAAGGCCTACAAGCCGCAGGACGCGACCACCAATCCCTCGCTGATCCTCCAGGCCGCCGCGAAGCCGGAATACAAGCACCTCGTGGACAAGGCCGTGGCCGAGCACAAGGGCTCCGAGCTCACCGGCGACGCGCTCGTCGAGTCGATCATCGACCGCATCCTCATCCTCTTCGGCCTGGAGATCCTCAAGATCGTCCCCGGCCGCGTTTCGACCGAGGTCGATGCCCGCCTCTCGTTCGACACCGAAGGCACCCTCGCCAAGGCCCATCAGCTCATCGCCGCCTACGAAAAGGAAGGCATCTCCAAGGACCGCATCCTCATCAAGATCGCCTCCACTTGGGAAGGCATCAAGGCCGCCGAGGTCCTTGAGAAGGAAGGCATCCACTGCAATCTCACCCTGCTCTTCTCCTTCGCCCAGGCCGTCGCCTGCGCCGAAGCCGGCGTGCAGCTCATCTCGCCCTTCGTCGGCCGTATCCTCGACTGGTACAAGGCCTCCACCGGCCAGACCTACGAGGGCGATGAAGATCCGGGCGTGATCTCCGTGAAGCAGATCTACACCTACTACAAGAAGTTCGGCTACAAGACCGAGGTGATGGGCGCCTCCTTCCGCAATACCGGCGAAATCACCAGCCTCGCCGGCTGCGACCTGCTCACCATCAGCCCCGGCCTGCTCGCCGAGCTTGCCGCCTCGACCGAACCGCTTGAGCGCCGCCTTTCGCCGGAAGCCTCTGCCTCCGCCGAACTGGAGAAAGTCACCTTCGATGAGAAGGCCTTCCGCTTCGCGCTCAACGAGGACGCCATGGCGACCGAAAAGACCGCCCACGGCATCCGCGCCTTCTCGGCCGACATCGTGAAGCTGGAGAAGCTCGTCCAAGGGCTGCTCTAACCGACACCGACTTTCCAGAGCGGACCCGTGAAAGCGGGTCCGCTTTTTTTGCGTCCAAGCGGGACGAATCGAACAATTTCCGCACGAATAAATTCATTTCGTGCAATTCCACGCCGGATCTCGTGGTATCCGCCCCATGCTCCGCCGCCACTTCCTCGCCACCCTTGCCGCCGCTTCGGCTCCCCTCTCGCTTCGCGCTCAAGCAGCCGGCGGCCCCCTTCCCATCAAGCTATCCCTCAAGTGCGGCATGGCCCAATTCGGCGCGAGCCTTGAGGAGAAATTCCGCATCCTGAAGGAACTCGGCTATGACGGCGTGGAGCTCGACTCCCCCGGCGGCCAGAACAAGGAAGAAGCCCTCGCCGCCTCGAAGTCCACCGGCCTACCCATCCACGGCGTCGTCGATTCCATTCACTGGAAAATCCGCCTCTCCGATCCCGATGCCGCCATCCGCGAGGAAGGCTTGAAGGGCCTGCTCACCGCCATCCGCGAGAGCAAAGCCTGCGGCGGCTCCGCAGTACTGCTGGTGCCAGGAGTGGTCGATGCGAAAACGGATCACGACGACGCCTGCTCACGCTCAATCGAACAGATCCGCAAGGCCCTGCCACTGGCCGCCGAGCTGGGCGTGCACATCCTGATCGAAAACGTCTGGAACCGGATGTTCTACACCGAGGACGGCGGCAATACGCAGTCCGCCGAAAAGCTCGTCGCCTACCTCGACGAGATCGATTCGCCGTGGGTCGGCTCTTACTTCGACATCGGCAATCACCAGCGTTTCAGCAAGCCCGCCGAATGGATCCGCACGCTGGGCAAGCGGATCGTGAAGCTCGATTGCAAGGACTGGGGCGTGAAGGGCGGCTTCGGCAAGATCGGCGAAGGTGATGTCGATTGGCCGGAAGTACGCAAGGCCCTCGCCGAAATCGGCTACACCGGCTGGGCCACCGCCGAGGTCCAAGGCGGCGACCTCAACGACTGCGGAGAGATCCTCGCCCAGATGAAGAAGCACCTGTTGGGAGCTTGAATCACATAGCGACGGATCTCCCCTCGCCGCAACCCCAAGCATAGCGGCTACTCGTCCATTCCAACCAGGAATTCCGCCACAAATCGTTCAAAACTGTCCGCCACCTTCTTATTCCCCAGAAGCACCGCCCCGGATGCCATATCGATTGTGATGCGTTTGCCTCCCATGTCATTACCAATGGGAAGCCGGGTCTTGTCAGCCCGCTCGTAGATCGCCGAGCTGAGACTGCTGCCAGTATCACTCACCGAGAGGAAAAAATAGTCCATAAGCCGGCAAAGGCCACCATTGTTCCTCATTAGGAAATCCTTGTATGCCAACGGGAGGACCAAGCCGAAGCGTCGTTCAATCTCCTCAATGTCCTCAGGCGACGCGGGCGGATGGATAGACCTGAGATACTTCTTCATGCGGGGTTTGTTTTTCTCTCCCCCCATAACCAAGCAATTCCACCAGATCGCTGCCACTCCAAAACAACGAGGATCGTGGGTTCGAGTGCCGGATCGGCATGGATTCACTTGCTCGACTTCTCCAACAGCATCGAAGGAAACACCGCCGCGTAGCTGATCTTCTCTCCTTCTGCCAGTTTCCCTCGCGCCACCCACCGCGCTGCATCCACCACCATCGGCGTGTTGCCCAGCTTCCACTTGAACTCCGGGTGGGCGCTAAAGAGGACATAGCGTCCATCGCCAAAGGTTCCACCAAGGATGGCGGGCGTCCCGGGCATGATCCCTCCCGGGTCTCCTTCTTTCTTCACGTCCGTCACGAAACGCGCCAATGCTTCGGTCCGCCCGAATCCCGGAGCATCCGTGACTCTCCACAGAGGACCGTTCGCATAGTGCATTTTCAGCGAGCGCATGCCTTCCGGCACCGGCGCGATCGAAACAGTGCCAGCTCCCCTCGCCCAGCGGCCCTTCTCCGTGTCGATGCACACCGCGTTGGCTATCTCGATGTAACGCAGTGCCTCGTTGTGGCCGCGCACGAAGGAGTAGCCGCCCGCGCAGCTCCCCAAGGCCCCGCCCCCTGACTTCACGAAGGCCTCAACCTTCGCCCCACCATCCGGACCGAGCGACTTGTTGAATGCAGTCCCGCTGCCTCCCCCAATGATGAAAATGTCAAGCTTGTCCAATGCTCCCGCCTTCACCATCTCCGCCGACACCGGACCAGCCTCCATCCCCGCTTCCCTGAGAATACGGATGTAAAGCCCTTGGCTCGTATTCGACGCCGGTTTTTCCGATGCGCTCAGAACGCCGACACGTATCGGAGCCGTTCTGACCGCACCCCCCTCGTCTGCCAAGAGGGTGGTAGCCAGGACGGTGAAAACAATGGTGAGACCGGCAGCGAATCGCATGCGAATGAGATTGGAACGAACCTAAGGACTCAAACGGCAGCCCTCCATAGCTCCTTTCATGGTAACCCAATCGCCGCGTGAGCCCAGACATGTGGCTCACGGATCATCCGTGACCTGCACCCGATAGAAACCCGCCGGACCAACAACATCATCCAACATCTCAATCGTTGCCGGTCCAATCTGGGCGGAGGTATCGACCGGACTTCCAAGGGTGTCCCATCCATCGAGAGTCCCCGAGCGCTGCCAGCGGTAGATCCGCCCAGGGATCGTAGGGAACTCCAAGCGCCAGCGACGTTCGGGATCCGAGGACCGTTCGATGGTCACCACTGGCTTTGCTTCCGGATCGGCGAGACGCGAGTTCATGCCGAAGAGGTATTCGTCGAGATTGGTCACGCCATCGGTATCGTCGTCACCATCCGTGCCATGGCGCCCGGAGGCGTTGTTAGGATCCCAGCCCTGCAGCCGCTCCCACCAATCCGGCAGCCCGTCGCCATCGGAATCGCCGGTGCCACTCACGCGCATCTTCACCAGCTCGCTGTCGCCCAGCGTCAACCCGCCGCGCCGGTGCTCGGCTCGCACGGTGTGAAGGAAACCGGGCATGCCGTTATAGAGATTCGGCAAGGTGAACTCGACCATGTGCTCGCTGCCGTTGACATTTTTCACCAGCCGGTAGCCGGTGCGCGATTGGAGCACCGCACCATCCGGATCGCCGCTGGCGGTGCTGCTGATGAGGATGGAGAACTCGTTGAGGAAGTCCGCGTCGCTCATGCCGCCGGGAATCAGCTCCTTGCGGAAAAAGACCTTCATCACGTAGTTCTGATCGACCGTTTCGCCGGCGATGGACGGGTAGCCAATGTTGAAATTGATCGGGCTTCCGGTGGTCACCTGCCGCTCCAGCGTGGTGTAGTGGCCGGCCTCGTCGGCGAGGCCCATGTCTTCGCTTGATGAGGCCTCCCTCAAGCGCACCACAATCCGCGCAAGACCACTCGACGGAATGCCTTCGTAAGTGAAACGCCACTCCTTCCTGAAGGCGGTTCCCGCGAGGTTGGTCGGGGTCGCCACGGCATTCGCGCGCTTCCACGCGTGAAGGCCGTTGCCTTTCGCTCGGTCATCGTTGCCCGGAGCAAGATCGTCGATGTAATACCAAACCTCGGTCACGCCGGGATCGGTCGCGACCACCGCGCCGTAGCTCGATCCACCGAGTCCGTCACCCGCTTTCGGATAGACGATCTCTCCCTCGCTACGATGGGCATCGTAGTAGAAGACCTGGGTCTCCGTGCGGAAGATCGACGCACCGTCGCCACGGTTGGCGAAGGCGCGCGAGCGCACCACATGGAAACCCTCCTCCAACCCGGTCGCCATCGTGCCGTGGTCATTGTGGAGGTGAAACGGCACGTCGGTCGCGTCGAAGCCGGTGATCTCGAAGACCGTCTCCATCCGCTCCGCGAGGTCGATGTCGCCGCCGTTGAAGGGGAAGACCGACCCGGCATTCAGCCGCGTCACGCCCACCTTGTAGCGCAGCACGGTGCCTTCTGTAAACGCGGGCAGCACGGCATGCCACCAATCAGGCACGCCAGTGCCATCGGCGGTCCCATTGGCATGGAAGAACGCCTCGACCACTTGCGTGGTCCCCTTCCCCACTCCGCCACTGCCTTCCGGAAAGGTCGTGCCGTCGGTGGTGTAGTAGACCCGCACCTTGTCCACTTGGAACGAGTAGCCGGTCTTCACGAAGATGCCCACCGGCTGGCCGGCCGCGTTCTCCGGCGCGGGATCGAATTGCGGGACCACCGGAGTGAGCTGGTTGCCCGCGACCGGATCGTGATAGGCCCAAGTGGCGGTGCCGCGATTGCTGTTCACACCGCCGCCGTTGTCCACCGTGAAACCGGCCGTGCCAATCACTGCCTGATAGGTTTCCGCGCCGGGCGAGCCGATGTTGTTCCGCGTGGTATTGCGCGCCGCAAACTTCTCCGCACCCCGGCGGACGAACTTCATCTGCTCGTAGCCCAGGTAGGTGTCAGTCGCATTCTCCAAGCGCCGGTCGCCGGCATCCGCGGCATTCACTTGGTCGGCCGTGGCTCCCGGCGGAATGTCGCGCAGGTCACCGGTCTGCGGGCCGAGCACGAGGTGCGAGTTCACATCGATGCCGCCATCGAGCTTCAGCCGGATGTTCTGCGCCGCGCCGTCGGCCCGCGCGATGAAGGAAAGATTCGAGCCCTCGGTGACGCGCGGGATCTTCACCCGGTAGGACTTCTCCGCACGATCGGAAGCAGGCACGCCATAGGGATTAAAGCCGCCGTCGCCGTCCTTTCCATCGGTCCGCCAGTGGTCCATCTCCGGAGCGCGGGTGCCATTCTGCAGGATGGTGATCGGGCGGACCTCCTGTTCATGCAGAGCCGCCTGCCACACCCGCGGCATCCGCGGGTTGTGCCAGGAGAAGGCAAACCACTCGCCGGGAGAAACGATCGGCGCATTGCCACTGCCATCGACGACTTGGCTCGATCCATTGACCGACACGCGAAAACGTCCGCCGTGCGGCGAGTGATTCACCAGCGTCGCCCCCACCGGAAATCCCGTGGAAAAGAGCCGCCCCTGGCCATTCGACTGATAGCCGCGCGCCATCATGAAAAGCAGCGTCTGCCCGTTCCAAGCGCCGGTGTCCTTGCGCTCGCGCATGTCCACGCGCTCATAGGCGGCATAGTTCTCATCGCTCCACTTTCCGACCTGGGTGCCACGCGCAAAGTCGCGATGCACCGCCAGTGCGGAAGTCACGCTGTTATCGCCGAACTGGCCGAGGAACGGCACGTCCGAAGGCTTCGGAAAATAGTCCGGCGCACCGGCCTCATTGTAGCCGTCGGTGTAAACAATTGGCAGCCCTTCGCGCGTCAGGATGTAGGCGTGTGCCATCGGCCGGTCGCCACCCCACAGCCACGCATTGTCGTGGCTCATCACGTAGTTCACCGTCTGCCCGGAGTTTCCGTAGCCGCCGTGGTTCGGCTGGTCGAAGTTGCTCAGGTTGCTGCCGATCGAGCTGCGAACCGTATTGAGCACGTTGTCGTTCGCGATGCGCATCCCGGCGCTCAAGTAGCCACCTTCTCCGGGAGGTGCGCCCAGATGCTCGCCGAAGAGCATCGCATCGTCGCGCACTTCGTTCTCACCGTTGAAGAGCGTGTCGCGGTGGTTATTCCAATCGACATAGCCGCGGCTGAGATTGAATTGCTCCTGGATCTGGCCGCCAAAGCCCCAGTTGGCGCGGTCCTTGTCCCCACCGTCCTGCTTGCCGAAAAAGTACGACGGCACGTGCTTCACCGCATCGAGCCGGAAGCCATCGGGCCGGGCCTCGTCGACGAACCAGCGCACGGCGCGGTTGAGCATCCCATTGACGTCTTCCGCCACGGGATTGCCCATGTTGTAGATGCCGTCGCCATAGCCCCATGCGACAGTGCGGCGCGTCGGCACGGTGGGATCCACTCCAGTATCGGTGAATGCCTCGCTTGACTCACCGGCATCGTGCTGGCCATCGCCATCGAGATCCTTGAAATCAAAGCGCCCGTTGTTTGCCCCAACGATTCCATCATCGTTATAGCCGGTGTCCTGAAACGGCTCCTTGTTCGCGAAGGGATGCACCGCGCCACCGGTGCCGTTGGTGGCCACTGTTAGATCCGTGTCGAGATAGCGCGCGGTCATGCCCGGGTGGCGAATACCGCTCCACTTTGCGTGCGTGTGACCTTCCGCGGTGCCGGTCGGATTGAAGCTGACATTTTGCGGTGACTCCTGGGCGATGTCCCAGGCGAAGGGATTGCGATTGAGCACCTGCCACTCATCCTGCCAGTTCGGCCAGTCGGCTGCCTTGCGCCAGGTTCCATTGCTTTCCCGGACGAGATGAAAATCCTCCGGCACGAATCCCGGCACGCCGGGCAGCAGTTCCCCGGGATCGGTGTTCTTGTCGAGCGGCCCCGCATTGTGGGCCATCACATTGTCGAAATAGACCCGCATCCCGAAGCGGTGCGCGGTGCGCATCAACCGCAGCAGGTCGTCCTTGGTGCCATACTTCGTCCGCACCGTGCCGGCCTGATCGCGGTCGCCGAGATCGAAGCGATCCAATGTATCAAAGCCGACCGAGTAAGTCCCCGCCCCACCCTTGAACGGCGGCGGCAGCCAGAGCGAATCATAGCCGCGCTCGACCAACTCCGGCACGCGGCGCTCAATCTCATTCCACGAGGTGCCAAAGTACTGGAGCACGACTTCCGCCCGCGCGGCCGAAGCCACGACGAGAAGGGAAAGGATCAGGGCGCGAGGATGCGACATTGGGTTTGGGTTTCCGGGCAAGCGATCCGGCACGGGTAAGCCGGACCACGGGTTTCAAGCAGGATAATGTCGTCTGGACCCCCGCCGGTTTAATTTTCGCATCTTGTGAGGCACCGCGGCTGCAGGTTAATAGTCCGGCATGATGAAATACCGGCCATCGAAACGCTTCGCGTGGGCCATGGTGTGCCTGTACCCGTTGGTGGCAGCGCTCTATTTCGGCCTGCTACCGGAGTTGGACGCGATCGAACAACCTCGCCAGCGCGGGGTGATTCACTTCGAGAAGCCGCGTTCCGAGACGGCCGCCACCTCTCGCGCGGAAAGCGGGGACTCCGCCGAGTCCCCCAGAGGCGGTCGTGCGGGCTGGTCGCTGGACTGGCTGACCCAGCGCTACGAGGACCTGATGAGCTGGGAGCACAATCCCTGGAAAACCGGCCGCACGATCTTCGGCAGCCGCTACCTCGATCTGCTGAACTCGAAGGATCCCCGCGACCAGGCCCGCGCTCTGGAACTGCGGCGTCTCGGCGAGGCACTCTTCCAGCGGGTCTTGGCGCGCTATTCCGAACTGGCCGTGCCGGACAAGAACGTGCCTCCCGAGCGCAACGGCTTCCTCAAGTGGCTGGACTTCTCCGATCGCATGGACGCCGATCCATCACGCCCCGGAGAGCCGAAGTCGAAGTCACTGGGAATGCCCGACGCGCTCGTGAAGCACCTCTTCGGTGAGGCCGCGTGGGACGGCGTGGCGGCGAAGGCATGGCTCGACCAAGAAAAAGCGCTGGTCGACGAGATCCGCGCGATCGGCCTGATGCCCGACCGATCAACCGCCGGCATTGAGGTCAACCGCTGGGGTTTCATTTCCGCACGTCTCGGCAAGGACGCCTCGGGCGCCCTCCTGATGGATGCCCGTCTCGCCGCCGAGCAGGGCGACCCGGCCAGGGCACTGGAGTCCATCCAGGCCGCGCGCGGCTTGGCGGATCACTTCGGACAGGTCGAAACACCGTCGCTGCTGGCGGCGACCGTCCAGATCCTCCTCCAGCTCCAGGTGCAAGCCTACGCCCTTCGCGAAGTGATCCCGGCCTTGCCGGCCGGGCAGTTTGATCCCGCCGCTTGGGAGCGCGCCGTGAATCCGGTTGTGGTAGCGCCCGCGGAGTTCGGCCGCCTCATGCGCGGCGAGTGGAATGTCGTCTCTCGCGACTACGTGATGCCGATGCTTTCGGACGCCGGAGATCCGAAGTATCCAGCGGATCCAGAAGCCCTGATCGACTTCCATGCCAGCTATTTCACCCGCGTGCTACGGGAGTACGACAACCCGTCACCCGCCGGTTGGCCGTCCGTCTCGGCACTGCCGTTTCCCGACAACAGCCATCTCTCCTATGAGAGCCGCCAGTTCACAGAGATGTTATTCGTCGGTGAACGGGCATGGAGCAAAGGCCTGCAACGATCCGTCTCCCAAACGGCGATGACCCAGGCCGCTTTCGCCATCATGAAGGGCGAGCCCCCGCCGCTCGATCCGGTGTATGGATTGCCTTACGGCTGGGATCCCGCCACACGGACCCTTTCAGCTCCGGTCCATCCCGCTTTCGAAGAGGACAAATTCAAGCCGATCGTGGTCCCGCGCCGGTAGTTGGACCCATTGCCCCCTCAATCCCCGATCAACGACGGCGGGATGTGAAACAGCAGCCGCGCATGCCAGGCCGGCGGGTGAACGAGCAAGCCGGTGATGCTCGCCTTCTTCACCTCCACGGAACTACCCGAGCACCCCAGCAGCCACTCGATCAGCGAGGACAGGTCAGGCTCATGGCCGACGATGGCCACCCGCTCGAAATCGCTGAAGGCCACCAGCTCGCGGATCGCAGCCTCGGGATCCATGCCGCACGCCAGCCAGCCCTGCACCACGGGACCGGGCATTTCCGCCGCCTCGCACAAGGCCTCCGCGGTCTGACGGGAGCGGACCAGCGGACTGGTCAGTACCACATCGGGCCGGCGGTTCACGCGCTTGAGCAGACGACCGACTTTCGCCGCCTGCTCGAAACCCTTTGCCACCAGCGCCCGCGCCCCGTCGCCGCCGGGATGCCCGTGGTCTTCAGCCTTCGCGTGTCGAATGACTAGGAGTTCCATGAACGTCCAAATTACATCGTCATCCCGCCATCGACAGCAAGAACTTGCCCGGTGATGTAGCGGGCTTCCTTGCTGGCCAGGAAAAGCACGGCGGCAGCGATGTCGGCCACATCGCCAAAGCTCGCCAGCGGGATCTTGCCGAGCACTTCCTCGCGGACCTTTTCGGGCAACTCGCCGGTCATGTCGGTGGTGATGAAACCGGGCGCCACGGCGTTGCAGGTGACCTGGCGGCCGGACAATTCGCGGGCGACGGACTTCGTGAAGCCGATCAGGCCGGCCTTCGACGCCGCGTAGTTCGCCTGGCCGGCATTGCCGATCAGGCCGATGACCGAGGCGATGTTGATGATGCGCGGGTCTTCCGCCTTCATCAGCGGCCGCATGAAGGCCTTCACGGTGTTGAAGGCCCCCTTGAGATTGGTATCGAGCACGGTGTCCCAGTCCTCTTCCTTCATGCGCATCAGCAGGCCATCGCGGGTGACGCCCGCGTTGTTGACGAGGATGTTCACGCTGCCGAAGTCGGCGAGGATCGTCTTGCCGAGTTCCTGCACGGCATCGTGGTTGGCCACGTCGATCGCGTAGGCTTTCGCGGCTCCGGGAAAGGCGGCATTGATCTCCTCGGCGGACTTGCCACAGCTCGATTCGCTGCGGCTGACCACCGCGACCTTCGCACCTTCCGCGGCGAAGGCCATGGCGATAGCTCCCCCGATCCCGCGGCCACCCCCGGTGACCACCGCTGTCTTTCCTGCAAAACGCTGCATGGGGAAAGCGTGCGACGCACCGGGGTCGTTTGCCAACCGCGAATCACCGCCATGTAGCGGCGAGTCTATGACCGTCGCAAACTAGCGGCAGCAAGCCGCATCGTGAGATTCCCTTTTCGAGGGGAATCCAAAGGGAACTCCGCCACTCGCGTCAGCGGTCCTGTTTCTTCAGCCACCTCGATTGGTGATTGGAGGATTGGTGATTGGTGATTCGCGATCAGCGATTTCTTTCGACTTCCCGCCCCCTCGACGCGCCAGTTAGAAACCCCCATGCGCTGCCCTTACTGCCGGACGCGGTTGGAGGAAATGTCGCCGGAGTGCCCCTCATGCCGGCTGACATTCGAGCGGGCGGGCGCGCTGCTCGGGCCGATGCCGCGGATCGGCCCCGGCATCTCCGATCTCGCAGGTGCCTTGCCGAAGGGCGATCCGAAGAAGATCACCAAGGCCATCAACCGGCTGATGTGGACCTTCCCGCAGGTCAGCGTACACGTGTTGCTGCACCTCTTCCCCACGGAGCATCCCTTCGAGTTGCACGTGTTCTGGGTCTTCAATGGCGGCGGCCTTTCACCGGAAAGCCAGAAGGGCGGCGAGAACCGCGCCATCCTGCTCGCCTTGGATCCCGGACAGGGAAAGTCCGCACTGATGATCGGCTACGGGCTCGAGCCCTACCTCGGCGACGACGCACTGGCTCACCTGCTGGAGCTGTCCGAGCCGGCATGGAAGGCCGGCGAATGGACGCGCGGCATCCTCGAGTTGCTCGGCGGCCTCGACCGCCTGCTGGAAAGCGCAGCGCTGGAGGTAGCGAATGGCTTCGGCCTCAGCGCGCTGGCCGCTCCGCCGCGGCGCGGGGAATTCTAAGCGCCTGTCTGAAAAAAGTAGCTGGGGCATCTTGCCCCAGTCCGTTGGAGGGGCGTCCCGCCCGTCCGCCTTGGTTCTTCAGTGAGCAATCTTCGGCCGCATCGTTCCAAAGCTATCCTTCAGACAGCCTCTAGGCGAAAGCCTTCAGAAAGCCCACTTCGAGCGCGAGTTGCTCCTGGGCATTCGTATCGAGGTTGGCCCGCATCTCCCCCACGGCATCCATGCGGTGAAGCAAACGCCCGAGATCCTCTGCCTGGGCGAGAGCGGAAATGCCCGCCGCGGAATTCGGAAACTCAAGCCCGGCGGCACCGGTCTTGCAGCGCAGCACATCCGCCATCCACGACTGCAGGACTTCAAAGAGCCGCGAGCGCTCCTCGATGTATTCGGACTCGGCGGCAGCCTTGAGCTCTTCTTCGCGGCGCTTGAGCCAGTCGCCTTCAAATCCCTTGTTGAGCGCCTTCTCCTCTTCCTTGAGCAGTTCCTCGGCCGCAGCCACCGCCTCGGCCTTCCGTCCTTCGAGTATTCCGGCGAAGACCGACTTCAGCGTAAGGGCCACGCTCGGCGAACCGATCCCCGCCCGGACTGCGCGATCCAGTGCGATCACCAGTTCCCCGCCCGCGCCTTCGCTTAGATCGGCCTTTCCTAACAACGGCATGCGCACGCAGCGCGAGAGGACCGTCGGCAGCAGGCCGCCGGGATTCGCGGTCAGCAGCATCAGCAGCGTCCGCGGTGGCGGCTCTTCCAGTGTTTTGAGGAAGGCATTCTCCGCCGCGGCGGCCATCCGGTCGGCATCACAAATGACCCCGATCTTCCAGCGGTTCGGTCCGGACGAAACGTAAAGTGACTTTTCGAGCTCGCGGATGGCATCGACCACGATGCGCCGGGACTTCGACTGCGGGCGAACCACCCGCACCCATTCGCCGGCGAGGTCATCGAGCGGCGGAACTTCCTCCACCACCGGCTCGCCAAACAGGTCGAAGCCCCCGCCACCGCCACCGGCCTTGGCCGGCTCAAGCAGCTTCACCAGCCGCGCCGCCAGCCGTTCCTTGCCACACCCGCGCGGTCCGCTGATCAGGAAAGCATGGGCCAGCCGGCCGCGTTCGTGGGCCGCTTTCACCAGTTCATAGGCATGGTCGGGCGAAAAGGACATCGCGCGCGAATGCTGGCCGCGCGCCCCCAATGGTGCCACCCCGAATTTAAAAATCCTAACCGTTCCGCGGCGACCTCCCGGGCCCTGACAAAAAGTTTGCCGAGATTTTTAAATAATGTTAAGGACTTGGCCGCTGTCGCCCTAAAAACATGAAAATTCAACTCATGAGGCTTCCCGGCCTCTGTGTTGCACTGAGCATTCTGACCACCCTGCTCCCCAATCCCATCGCTGCCGCCCCACCCGCGCAGTCGATGAATCCGATTGGCCGCGTGGCCCGGTTGTTCAATCGCAATCTCGTCGAGGTGGAAGCTCGAGCCCAGTGGCTTGGGTCCAGCCTGGGCTATCTCGCCGCTTTCGAAGAGAAGCCGCTGAGGGAGGGCCTCGGCTGGCGATGTGGCTGTCTCGATGAGTCCGCTGGTAATTCATGGGTAGCGCTTGACCTGGGACGTGATGTCCCGCTGGGCGAAATTTTCCTCATTCCCGCCCAGCGCCAGACCGGTGACTTGAACGATCTCTTCCCCCGCCGCTTCACCGTGGAGGCCGCGTGCCAGCCGGATTTCTCCGACGCCCGGGTCATCCACAGCAGCGGGAAGATCCACCAGGGCTCGCCGGAAGGCTATCCGCTTCGCCTTGCGGGCGACGGACGACCGGCCCGCCACATCCGCCTCACCCTCGACGAAGGTCATCATCGCGGGCTGAAGAATGCCGCGGCCCTCTCGGAAATCTTCGTGTTCAATTTCGAGCGTCATCCCGTGTCCTTCGGGGCCAAGGTGACCACCAGCCAGTCGGTGAACGTACCGAGAATCTGGGGCCCGAACTACTTGGTCGATGGCCGCACGCCGCTCGGCTTGTGGGAAGGCGGGGCCTCCACATGGACGAACTCCCGCGGCGATTGCCTGGAAGTCACCGCTGAAGATCCCCGCGCCGAGTGGATGATGGACTTCGGCAAGTCCGCCACCATCGACCGGATCGTGTTCTTTCCCTACGCCCTGCCGGAATTGTCCGGCCCCGGCGTGGTGCCACCGCTCCTGAAAGTCGAGGTCGCCGGCCAGCCGGACTTCAGCGATGCGACCCTCATTGCCACCACCGGCAGCGATGACCTTCCGGCCGACCTCACCACGCCGCTGGTGCTGCCGACCCGGCCCGCCGCCGCCCGCTACCTGCGGATCGTCTCCGACAAGGCATGGCAACTGGGCAACCGCCACCTGCAAGCGCTCGGCGAGATCGAAGCCTGGTCCGGCAACGACAACCTCGCCGCCGGTCTCCCGATCACCGTCCGCAACGGCGGCCTCGATCATCCCATCCACGAACTCACCGATGGCGTGGGCAGCTACCAGATCCTGCCGATCTACTCGTGGCTCACCCAGCTCGTCGAACGCCGCCAGGTCGAAAGCAAGCTGGCCGAACTCAATGGCCGCCGCACCACCATGGCGTCGGAGAGCGAACTCAACACCACCTGGGGTGGCGCGATCGCGCTCGGCCTCACCTTCCTCATCCCCGTCGCAATCGTCGAACGCCGTCGGCTCGTGTCGCGCACCCAGCTCGACAAGCTGCGCAAGCGCATTGCATCCGACCTGCACGACGACATCGGCAGCAACCTCGGCAGTATCTCCATCATCGCCCGCTCGGCGAAGCGCGAGATGGAGAAGAAGCTCGGTCCCGGCGAGCTGACCAATGACCTCGGTGAAGTCGAAATCATCGCCCGCGAAAGCTCGCTGGCCATGCGCGACATCGTCTGGCTGCTAGAGCGCCGCCAGGACACCATCGGCGATCTCGTCCAGCGCATGCGCGACTGTGCCGCGCGGCTGTTGCGCGATGTCGAATACTCGCTGGTCTGTCGTTCTTCCAAGACCACGGCCAAGCTGACGCTCGATGCCAAGCGCCATCTGTTCCTCTTCTACAAGGAAGCCCTCCACAACATCGTGAAGCACTCGAAGGCCACCACCGTAGTGGTGCGACTCTACGACGTTCGCGACAAGCTGGTGATGGAGGTTACCGACAACGGCGTGGGCCTGCCGCGCGGTGAGGGCGACCAGATCGCCGCGGTGAAAAAGATCAGCGACCGCGCCCGCGTCCTCGAAGGCGTCCTCGCCGTCGAATCCGAGCCCGGCAAGGGCACCACTCTCCGGCTTACAGTGAAACGAACCAGCCTGATGGCCACCAAAAAAATGTCCCATGAATAGCACAACCACCACCCCGATCCGGATCTGGATCTGCGAAGATCATGCGAACTTCGCCAAGCAAATCAGCCGCCTGATCGCGGGCGAGGACGACCTCGAATGCGAGAAGGCTTTCAATCACCCCGACGACCTGATGGCGGAGTTCAACTACTGCGCTCAGCCGCCGGACTTGCTCATGCTCGACCTCGGGCTGCCCGGCAAGGACGGCCTCCAGGTGCTGCGCGAGGTGAAGGCGAAGTTCCCGGACCAGCGCATCGTCATCCTCACCTCCTTCGACGATCGCGAGCGCGTCTATCGCGCCATCTGCAACGGTGCCGCCGGCTACCTGCTTAAGACCGCCGATCCCGACGACATCCTCGCCGGCATCCGCGATGTCATGCAGGGCTCCGCCGCGCTCAGCAGCCCCATCGCCAGCATGATCCTCGAAGGCTTCTCCAAGCACGGACCGGTCGAAGAAACCGAACCGCTCACCAGCCGCGAGGAAGAAGTCCTGCGCGCCCTGGTGAAAGGCTTCATCAAGAAGGAGATCGCCGAGCAACTCGACATCTCCCAACACACCGTGGACATGCACCTCCGCGCCGTTTACCGGAAGCTCCACGTCCGCACCCAGACCGAAGCCGTGTCCAAGGCACTGCGCAAAGGTCTCGTCTGAATTGATCTGAATCGTCGCCAAAGAAAGGGCGCGGGCGACTTGCCCGCGCCCTTTTTCATTTGGGGCTTCGGTGGCGAAGATATGCCTCACCGGTGCCGAACCGAAATAGATCAAGGATACGGAGACGCTTAACCTCCAATATATTTCAGAGAGGGGGACTAGGCGAGCCAAACCCATGAACAAATCTACATATTTAATTTATTCATAATAACCCTCACCCTTGCATCTTCTTCACATGAAAAACGAGTAGCTAATTGGATCCGCAGGAGCGTCGGGGCACCATTGATAAATTTCACCAATACGCTTCGAACCTCCAAGTGTAATTGGATAGAACGAGTCGAACTGTGTCTTGTTCCAGTTGAGCTTGGTCAGCGCGAGAATTTCCTCCGCGAGTTCTGATTGAGCACTATCGGACTGAAAGTAGCGAATGTGCAAGCTGCGGGGCACGTAGGGGCCAGGATACTTTCGGTAGAACGGGACGCTTCCCCGCGTATACAGGATCGAGTTCTGGTCATCCATTATCAGATGCGTCCCCCGAAGCGGCGGATAAGCACCTGTTCGGAACAGCCTGAGTCGAGAATCGCGAAGCGCCAGAAAGTCACGGAAACGAACAGCATGCTTTTCAGCAGCGGCATTGAACCCCCTGAGTTCCCCCTCGTCGTAGCCCGAAGATTTGTGAATGACGACTCGATCAGGAAACGTCTCGCTGTTTGCCGATGCGTAGCTGCACAGAGCATTGGACAACAACTGTTCTGAGGAGTCAGCTGAAAGGTGATATTCATGGTCCTCCTCAGATTTCAGTGCCAAGCCTCCACGAAGGATTGTACCTTCGCCTCGATCGTTGAAAACTTGAGTCAGGCACGAGTGGAAAGTCCCTCCTTCAGGTCTGATAGAGAATGAAATACCAACGTAACATGTCCTGTGTCCTCCAGGGGTTTTCATTAGCTTCCAAGGGATCCCGCCCGCCTTGTAGAACAGGGCTCCGAACAAGTTCCAAGCTCTGGTCGCGGGATCTTGAACACCCTTAGCCCCCTCACTATAAGTTCGTGGCCAGATCAATTGAAACACGGTCCGGCTTTGAAGGCACAGCCCCTTCAAATAGTCGTGAAAGTCAACTCCCTTGTCGGAATCATCAGGTGCAAGATCCTCGTTTCCTTCATCGTCAAAGCGAGGCTTCACGGTCTTTCGAACTACATCGTTCGGCAGACAGATCACGACGTCCGGTTTTGCAGATGAGACATCAAATAGCGCGGAAATATGCTTGTGAAAGAGACTAGCTAGCGCGAGGACAGATCCAGATTTCGTGGCAGCTGATATAATGTCGGCTTCCGTCACAAACGATTCCCATGTCGGATCGATCGTGAATGAGCAGCGGAAGCCAACAGCCGGATCGAGCCCGGGAAAAGCGGGGTGAAGATTTGGGTTCTGCGGATCGTGGCCTGCGATACCCTCCTCACAGGTCTTCATCCACTGCTTGAATGCCGAAATAGTTTTGGGTGTTCCGACAATCCCGATTCGGACTGACAACTTCGCACGAGAACTCCCTGCGTCGACAGGTCCAAAATCCTGAATTCCTTCTCGAATATCGTAAGACTGGTTCTCACCTCCGAAGGAAAGAATCGGCTCATTAAAAATTCTAACGTTCCAGCTCATGCTAAAAGCAACTCCTGTTCTCCATCTGCAACCAGAATCCTCTTTTCGTCATCCGGGGCGATTGTTTTCCATGCCGCGTCGGAAATAGAAGGGCTAACACTGATCGCGGTTGGCCGATCCAATCTGATCAAAGCCGGTGGATCAAACATATCTGGCACCTTACAGAGAATCGCAGCCCAAAACATTACATGCCCTAAGACGGTCCGATTCCGCTCAATCTTTTTCATGTTTCTGCTGGACGATCCATGCATGCGGCTTTGACCGCCCATTCCATCAGAAGTAAAGGCCCAGAAAGGCTCGATATTGAGGAACCAGTTACTTCCAAATGTTACGAATTGATGCCGAAATCCTTGGTGCTTCCAATGCTGGATATCCCCTTCGCGGCCGGGAAGCGTGTTGGGAATGGCCTTGAACACCTCACGTGTTCCCGCCTTCTTTATCGCCTCGACTTTGAGTTTCCCCGATTCAACACCCTGTTTCGCCTGAAATAGGAAGCATTTGAGCTGCCGCGACCGGACAAGTTCAAATTCGGTCCCAATGTTTTTGCAGAGGTGCTCCAAGTTTCGGTGAAGAAGCTTACTGAAAAGATTCCTCTTCTCCAAAGCCGGAGAACAGGACCAATCGCCCGCGCTGAATGAAGATTCCGGCTTGATTGCCTTGCTTCTAATTAGGGCCTGCCAAAGAGGTTTCTCCCAGCGCTCAAAGGTGTAAACAGTTCCCAACTCGATGAAGTAGTCCATCGGAGTAGGCCCCTTCATCCCCATGCTCTCCCAAGCAGCTTCGATTCGGTCTGAAAGTCTGATACCTCGCTTCAATGTGATCTTCGCTCTCTGGATAGCTTCTGGAAAGTGCACCGGAAAAAAGCTAGCAAACAAAGATTCTGTATCACCGCTGAGCCCATACGTCCCGTGATCAAACTTGGTAGCCGCCGCTGATCCAGTGAGCGAAACCGTCCTCGATGCTGGATCAGACCGAGAATGCTGCATTTCCGCACGAAGAATTTCGGAAGCTCGGCGGATAGCATCGACGTCTTCTATTTCCGACGCCCTTTTTACAACGTCGGAGTTGTCCCATGTTTCAATGATTGGACCACGACGAGTCGACGTAAAGTCTTTCGGCAATCCCGGTTTCTTCGCCAGCAGGAAGAATACAATCAACCTGTCGAAATCATCATGTAGATTGTGTTCTTCCGCTTTTCTGGCAGTGCGGGAGATTTTCTCCGACCTCCCTTCGTTGGTGACTTGGATGGCAATTCGACGTTCAAGGTCGCCGAGGTCTGCCGCTGGGAAATTCGTCTGGTTTCCATTGAGATTGATCAGGTTCCAACCGAAGAGTTCATTGAAAGTCTTTCGAATGATCGGCTCAAGAATCTTGTTGCCGTCGGTCAAACCGGCGCGTGATCGAGTCTTAATCACTTCGGCCAACTCACTTAGCTGGTCGCCAATACTTGTCGCGTAATCTAGCCGAGGGAGAGCCATCGAAATGCCTTAGGGTTATCAGCAGATTGTCTGATCGGCAAAAAATTGGCAACGCCTTATCCCGCAACCCGCGAGTTCCTTCCTTTGGCAAGAACGAGCATTTTCCATGCTGACTTCCAGCCGGGACACCCTATCCAAGTTCACCCATGAGCTTGCCCCAACTGCTGGCCATCGCGCTGCCCCTGTCGTTGTCCTTGCTCCTCTCCGCTTGCGGGCCGGTCGGCGGGCTCCACTCGAGCGAATCCGATCCCGCCACGGGAACGACGAACAAGACGTATTCGAAGTACTTCGACGACGGCCAGTGGCTGCTCAAGGACAAGGTAGGAATCAGCGTGGTGATCGACAACGAGACGCCGATCGGCCGTCAGATGTTCGGCGGCCTGGCCGGCAAGGATTCCGAGGGGACGGGCAAGATCACGGTGTATTTCTGGAACTTCGATGACCGGCAGCACCGGGTCGGCAAGCTGCGCCTTTCGCATGGGGGCCAGGCCCGCGGGACTCAGGACAGCAGCATGCTCCCCGCCGCTAAGCCCTGGAGCCGGACCGGAGCGGAGTTCGGGGAGATTCCCTTCTTCAGCTATGCCACCGAACTGAAGGTGGACGTGTCCCTGGAAGTGGACGGCCAAAGGATCCAACGCTCGATGCTGCTCAAGCGGAGGACCGTGGAGGAGAACCGCCGGTTCTACGGGCCGGGTGGCAAGCCGCCGTATCCGTGGGCGGACCGGTTGTGATCGGGAGTCCACCGAGACCCGGGGGGCATCTCATCAAATGTAGCGGCGTGTCTATGACCGTCGCACTTCGGCGGCACGGGACGCATCCTTGGGATACGATTCGGGAGTCTCACGATGCGGCCTGTTGCCGCTAGTTACCGACGGTCGCAGACGACGCTACATTAGCGGATGTAACGGCGCGTCTATGACCGTCGCACTTCGTCAGCATCATCCCCGGAAATTACGGCAGCGCAGCCTCCGCCGTGAACGGTCCCATTCCAGTCTATTCCAGTCCTCCATCCCTGTATTTCATCTGCGTCCATCTGCGTCCATCTGCGGTTAAAAATCGGTCACTTCAACGTCATCAGATAAGCAAACAGATCCGCCACCTGCTTCTCCCCGAAGCCATCGATAAGCCCTTCCGGCATCAGCGAGCGCTTTGAAATCGTGTGCTCCTCTACCTGATGCTTCGGGATAGCCCGCTCGTCCGCGCCGATCTGGCGAATTACGATGATCTTCGGAGTTTCAGAAGCAAGGAAGCCGCTCGCCAGACTGCCGTCCGTGAGCGTGATGTCATGGCGGTAGTAGCCGCTCTCAAGCTGGGCATTCGGCGTGAGGATATTCCGCAAAAGGCTTTCCATACCCATCGCACCCGCACCGCTGAGATCCGGCCCGATCGCAGTCCCCTCGCCTTTCGCCTGATGGCAGATCATGCAGGTCGCTTGGAAGAGTTGCTTGCCCGCCGCCGCGTCGCCGGTCTTCGAAGCCATCGCCCGGAAGCGGTCGAACTTTGCCGCCACCGCCGCAGCTTGCGCCGGCGTGTGCAACTCGGGAAAGTCCGTCGTCCATTCAATGGTCGCGCCACCTTCGAGCGGCAGCTTGGTGAGATCACCACCGGCATGAAACACCAAGTGCTCCTGGCCGCTGGTGAAGCGCGTGCGGCAGCTTGCCTGGATCTCCGCCGGGCTGCGGGCGATGTCCCACACGCGGAATTCCAGAAGCGTCGCCGCCGTGCCACCCGCCTCATTCACCTGGCCGATGTCCATGGACTCCAGCGGCGCATTGAAGGCACCTCGCGATACGCCCGCGGGCTCACCATCGAGGTAAAGCGTTACCCTGCCTGCGCCATCGCGCGTCACCGCGCAGTGAGCCCACTTCCCCGCCTCGACCCGATGCTCGGCAACCACCACGTCGCCCGAGCCGTTCCACAGCCGCAACTTCCCATCCCAAAAATTCACGCACGGCCCACCGCCGCGTTTCCCTAACAACCCGTCGCGGTTGTCGATGCCCTCATCGAGCTTGATCCACGTTTCGACCGTGAAGGGCCCATCGAGTTTGAGACCGCTGGCGATCACCGCCCCCGGCTTCCCCGATAACCGGACCACGCGAACCATCAGCCCCTCGACCTTCGACAGCACCTCGCGGAACTCCGGGTCATCCGCGCCGAGCACGGCCGCCAGCTTCTCCACCGCGGCCGGATCGAAGCCGGGAAACCCGCCCTTCGCCACCGCCCTCGCGAAAACGCGCGCCGTGTTCTTGTTAGACGCGATGCCATTCACCGCGAGCTGGCGCATGGCTCCCGGCAGCTTGGCCCATCGTTCCGCCAATGCCGGCACCACGACCGGATCTCCGGATCCCGCATAACCGACCAGTGCCTCGCGTGCGACTTCGGGGTCCTTGTCGTCCAACATGAGACTGAAGATCACCATCCCGTTGCCACCGATCTCGTTCAAGGTCCGGAGATAGAGCGCACGCTCCGCGGGCTTCGCGGCGGGCAGGCGTTCCTCGATCATCGGTGCCACCTGCTTGAGCCGGAAACGCCTCGCCAGGTCCAGCGCCAGTGGCATCTTGTCCGGCGACGCCTTGATCATCTCGACTGTCGCTCTTCCCACGGCATCCCGCAGAATGTCATCCGAGGCCGCCACCGGATCCAGCCGGAGCAAGGAGCGCAGCATCGTCTCCCGATGGACCGGGTCCGCCAGCTTCTCGCCAAAGGCCTTGGCCACGCTCGTCCGCGAAAGCTGCGACCCCAGCAAGCCAAGCTCGGCGTCATCAAGCGGGCGGACCAGCGACGGCAGCGCCGCGACCAGTGCCGTCGCCCCGTCATCCGCAGGCAGGGCGAGCACACAGAGACGGCTCGCTTCCTCGGGAAGTTTCCGCGTCGCCAGAGCGGTCCTCGCTGCGGCCGGATGAGCTTCCAAAGCCCGGCGGATCAAGTAGCGCAGGAAGTTCGCTTCGTATGCCTGCCGCTCCTTCCCGGTGGCAGGTGCGGGAGCCAGGCCTGCGATGGCAGCAGCCATGGCGGTCGTCGCCTCGCGCTGGTAAAAGAGCGTGTTCGCCAAGGCGCAGCTCACGCCGAAGTCATTCCCTGCCTTCGTGGCGGCATCCGTCATGCGCAGAAGAAAATCTTCACCGGAACGCCGCGCATCACCGGCCGCTTCCACCGCTTCGCGCCGGATATCGGCATCCGGATCCGCAGCCAACCGGAGCAGCAAACCCGCATCAAGCGCCCGGAGATCCCGGACCGCCCATAAGGCCCCGAGACGCTTCGCTTTCGGCATGGAAGACGCCGTCGCGATCTCGACCAAACGCGGCACCTGGCTCTTGTCGCCACGATCGCCGAATTCCTGCCACGCCATCCGCGCCACGCGGGCATTCTTGCCGCCCAGTTCCGCGGCCAGCGCCTCTCCCGAAAGCTTCGTCAGGTCCGGCGGCCTCACCACCGCGCTTCCCTTCGCCTTCACGCGCCAGATCCGGCCGCGAGTCTTGTCGCGGTCCGGGTGAGCCCGCGGCACTTCGTTGTGAGAGATGATCTTGTTGTACCAGTCCGCGATGTAGAGGCAGCCGTCCGGACCGAACTGCGCCGAGACGGGACGGAACCATTCGTCACTGGAAACGAGGAAGTCCTCTTGCTTGCGGTAATCCCCATTCGCCGAGCGGGTCACGATCTGGATGCGATTCGTGATCGGGTTCGCCAGGTAGAAGACTTTCTCCTCCGGCCACTTCGCGGCGAATGCGCTTCCTTCATCCTCGGCGAGGGCGATGCCGCTCAGGCCGGTGCCACCCATCGGCTGCCCCGGAGTCGATTCCGGCAATTGCGGCGCGTAGGGGCGCAGCTTCTCCTTCGAGCCGGTCGGGTAATGCGTGCCATCGATGAACTCCGACACCGGGTGCCCCATGTCATTGGCCTCCTGGAGAAACTCGCGGCCATCACGGGCCGTGGCGAAGCCCCAGATGTTGTTCGGCCCCGCGGTCAGCAGCTCGAAAGCCGAACCATCGAGGCTCGCCCGCGCCAGCTTGCACTGGTTGAAGGCCACCTCCTTGCTCCCATCCGCAAACGGCGCGTCACCCGGCCGCTTCACCTTCGAGTAATTGAAAAGCCCCTGCGCCAGATAAAACCAGCCGCCCGGCGACCGCTCGAACTGGTGGGGAAACAGGTGCGAATCCTGAATGCCGAAGCCAGTCAGAAAGACCTCGTGCCCGTCCGCTTTGCCATCGTTATTACGATCCACGTAGTAGCGGATGTCGTGTCCATACTGGACCAGCGCGCCGTCCTTCCACGGCAACACGCCGAGCGGAATCGCGAGACCATCGGCAAAAACCCGCGGCACCTGCGGCCCCGGCTTCCACGGCTCATCGAAGACCAGCACCTTGTCCTTGCCGCCCTTCTGATAGAGCGCCTCCGCCTGGGCCACGTTCTCGTTGGCATCCACCGGATACTCCAGCGCGGTCATCGTCCACATGCGGCCGGCATGATCCCACGCCATCGTGACCGGCTTGCCGACGCCTTCCTTCTCAGATGCGACCAGCTCGACCTCGAAGCCATCCGGCACCTTGAACGACGCCTTCTCATTCTCCGGCAAGCGCGGATCGGCCTTCTCCCACGTCGGGGCTCCGGGCGTGGCAGGAAGCTCTTCAATCGTGATGTCCTTGAATTGGCCCAGCAGCTTCCCGCCCCCATGAGCCTGCACGCCGATCAGCCCCTCCAGCGGGATTTTGGCATCGGTCTCGGTGTAATCCAAGGCCGCCACCCCATTGATCCATGACCGGATACGCGGGCCTTCGCACAGGATCCGGTAATCGTTCCAGTCCCAGTCATGCGCCTTGAGCGCGGCGGGATTGACCGGCTCGCCGATCACCTTGTTCCTACGGGATTCGTCGTACAATTTCCCCCACCAGCCGGTACCGGCATCCACCTGATAGCCGGACATCTCGGGGTCACCCGGCACCCGGATGCTGCGGATCTGGACGCCGGAGTTCATGAAGCCCTCCCCTTTCACCAGCCGCACCTTCAGGCGCAGGTCAAAGTTCGCGTAGCGCTTCGTCGTCGCGAGGAAAGTATTGTGCGGCACCTTCTCATCGAGCGAGCCGCCGGTGATCATGCCATCCTGCACCTTCCACCACTTCTCCTCGCCGGGCCGGACTTCCCAGCCGGAGAGGGTCTTGCCATCGAACAAGGAAACAGGGTCGGCGAACGCGGCGGAAGTCAGGACGAAATACAGGATGGCGGCTTTCATGAATGGGAGTGAGTCCCCCTTCTACGCCATCCAGACGGAAAAACCATCCGCGAGGATTTATTCCAAATCCACCCCGCGCATCAGCTCCAGCAGCTTCTCCGCACAGGCCCGCGCAAAGGCCGGATCATTGATCTCCATGTCGAATTCGATCACCGGCACCCGCGCATCGCGCTTCAGCGCGGCGAAGAGCGCCCGGTCGGCGGCCGGATCATGAAACGGCTGGCCCGGCGCGCTGATCACGCTGATTGCCTTCGTCGGGATCATCACCGCACTCGGGGCGGCGAACATATTCACCTTCGCGGCGATGATTTCGCCCAGCTCCGCGCATTCCTCCGGCGTGGTCCGCATCAGGGTGACCTGCGGGTTGTGGATGTAGAAATTCCGGCCTTTGAACTGCTTCGGCACGCTTTCCTTCACGCCGAAATTCACCATGTCGAGGCAGCCGGGCGCGACCACGCACGGCACTGCCGTCTCCCCGGCGGCATCGAGTCGTTCCGGTCCCGCGGTGAGCACGCCGCCGACCAGTTCGTCCGCCCACTCGGTGGTGGTGATGTCGAGCACGCCGGCGACCATGCCGCTGCCGATCAAGGCCTCCATCGCGCGGCCGCCGTTCCCGGTGGCGGCGAAGACGAGCACCTCATAACCAGCTTCCTCAAGAACGCTTTTCGCCTCGGTGACGCACGCGGTGGTGTTGCCAAACATGCTGGCCACGATCAGCGGTCTCGCGTCCGAGGTCGCGATCTCGGCGTCCACCATCCCGCAGATCGCCCCGGCCGCGCGCGAGAAAATCACCCGCGACACGCGGTTCAGCCCGGCGACATCGGCGATGCTCGGCATCATCACGATGTCCTTGGTGCCGAGGTAGGGGGCGGTATTCCCACTCGCCAGGGTGGACACCATCACCTTCGGAAATCCCAGCGGCAGCGCCCGCATCGCCGCGGTACCGATCGCCGTGCCTCCGCCTCCACCCAGCGAGATGATGCCCTCGATCCGGCCATCGCGGAAGAGCTTCTCGATCATCTTCGGCGCCGCCTGCGACATCGCGACGACGCACTCGCCGCGATCGCGGCGGGCCGAAAGAGCGGCTAGGTCGATCTTCCCCGCCTCCGCCACCTCCTCGCGGGTGATGTCCGGCTTCACCACCGGCGGAGCGCCGCTGCCGACATCGATCAGCAACGCCTCGTGCCCGCGGCGGCGGATGAGATTGGCGACGAAGGCGTGCTCTTCGCCTTTGGTGTCGAGCGCTCCGAGGACTGCGATGGTGGCCATATCCGAATCTCCTAGTGTTTCCGCTTCACCGGAATCGCCTTGAACTCGCGGGTCAAGTCCGTGAGCGATTGCTCCACCGCCATCCGCTCCAGCGACGATGCGCCCACGAAGCCGGAGGCATCGGTGTGCTCGTTGATATAGGCGGCATCCTCCGGCGTGTTGATCGGGCCGCCGTGGCTGAGGTAGATGATATCGTCACGCACCATGCGTCCGGCATCGATGATCGTCTGCGTGCGCTTGGCCGCTTCGGACAAGCTCATCGTCGCATCCACCACGCCGACCGAGCCGCCGACGGTGGTGCCGACGTGGGCGATAATCACATCCGCTCCGGCCTCGGCCATCGCCTTCGCCTCCTCCGGCGCATCGACGTAGACGATGCTGAAAAGATCCATCCGGCGGGCGAGCGCCACCATCTCGAATTCCTTCTTCACGCTCATCCCCGTCTCCTCGAGGATCTGGCGGAACTTGCCATCGACGATGCAGTGGGTCGGGAAATTGTTCACGCCGGAGAAGCCCATGTCCTTCACCTTACCGAGCCAGTGCCACATGCGGCGGCGCGGGTCGGTGGCGTGGACACCGCAAATCACGGGCGTTTCCTCCACGATCGGCAGCACCTCATATTCACCGATCTCCATCGCGACGGCATTCGCATCGCCATAGGCCATCAGCCCGGCGGTCGAGCCGTGGCCGGCCATCCGGAAGCGGCCGCTATTATAGATGATGATGAGATCGGCCCCACCCTTCTCGATGAATTTCGCGCTGATACCCGTACCCGCGCCAGCGGCAATGATGGGCAGGCCTTTCGAAAGCGTGTCGTGCAGGCGCTCCAACACTTCCGCACGCGTGTAGGGATTTCCTTTTCCGGTCCAAGGGTTCGGCATGACGGCATTCTATGACGTCGCGCACCCCCGCGGTCTAGCCCCGGAACGGTCACCACCGCCCACCATCGGCTATCGGAAATCCCCACCGTCTCAGCGGGACCGGCCGCTACCGCTCAAAAGATAAACCGCAAATGACCCGAGCCAGTGCTCGCCCTCGTAGTGACCGGTGGCCACCAGCGCCAGCCCGGCATCGGCGTGTTTGTCAGCAGCATCTAACAAAACCTTCCGCCGCGGATCGTCCTCCGGCAGCACCGAGGCAATTCCGCGCATGGTCCAGGCACGATTCAGATTGAGACCGGCAAGATGGATCAGATGCCCGTCGGTGGGATCGCTGACATTCACCGGAGTCAGGAGGTTACCCGCCTTGCCCGTCGCCAGATCTGGAAAGTAACCGCTGAGCCATGTGGCGAACTCCCCGGCCGGCAGCACCCGGCGCATCAGGTCCGCGACATTGAGGCCGGGTGAAAAGAAGTCATTGCCGGAGGGTTCATAGGCAGCCGGATAGTCGCGGTCCGCTCCGTAGAACTGGCGGCATTTCCCGATCAACAGCTTCTCAAACTCCGCATCGCCGGAGCCCCGGGCATAGTCGAGCATCTGGCCGAGCGGAAACGAGGTCTCGGGATGAAAGCCACATCGGACCGGCCAATCCAACTTGGGCAGGTAATCCTTCGCGAGGCCCACGATCTCCTTCTCCAGCGGCTCCAGGTGGCGTGCCCATGCGCGAGCGTCGGCATCATCCCACGTACGCAATTCCAGGGCGAGTCTCAGCGCCCACGCCCAGCCATACATCCGCTCAAAGCTGCGGTTCTCCTTCTTTCGAAAGTAATCGGCCTCCGCCGCTAAGCCCTCCTGCGTAAACCGACGTTGGAGCATGTTCCGGGTTTCACCCGCGAAGGGTGCCTCCGGGAATTGCTTGAGCAGTCGCACCAGCATCCAATGACCGTGGACCGACGAGTGCCAGTCGAAGTGCCCGTAAAACACCGGGTGCATCTCACGCGGCGACTTCAAGTCGTCCGGCCCCGTGGTCACGTGGCCGGTCTTGTTCGGGAACTCGCGGTCAATTCCCGCCAAGGCCAGTTTCGCGAACCCCGCCGCCTGCTCAATCGTCATTGCAGTCTCCTGAGCGAAGCCCGCCGGGAGAACAAGGGCGACAAGGGTCGCAACAGCAAAGAACCGCCTCATGCCGGAAGCAAAGCCAGCTAACCGGAAGCCGAAAAGAGCCAATCCGGCGGTTGGATGAAGTCTTTTAATCCCGAAGCCTCGGGAACATGCAGGAATTCATCCATGAATTGGCATTACTATGGATATTTTTGCCCGATTAAGGCTTAAACGACGCCACCGTGGAACAATCTATTGAGGGTCCTCACCAGACAAACGGTTATCATTCTTACACGCTCCGATTCACTATTTACGCCTAAAGAAACGATTCACAGGCATTAATCGTCACATAATTCAGCCCTCTCAACCCCTTGCACCAGCCAACCCGCCCTCGACCTGCATAGATTTTCTTTCTCTTTTTCGCGTTCAATTTCCTTGATGAATCCCCCCTTCCCCGGGTAACTAATGAGCCTACTTGGTAAATACGCTGTCTGACAGCTTGACCAACTGCACCGGCGGATTCGGGCACCCAAACTGAATTTCCGGCGAAAAAACCTCGACCAACCATGATCCAAAATCCCAACCGGCTTCTGGCTGACAGACGCCTTCGCGATCCGCGTGGCTTCGCCCTCGTGATTTCACTCTCGCTGATGGTTCTGCTGACCGTCCTCGCGGTGGGCCTGCTGAGTTTGTCGTCGATCTCGCTCCGTTCATCGGGACGCGGGGAGGCGATGGCCACCGCCCGGGCCAACGCCCGGCTCGCGCTGATGTTCGCGATCGGTGAACTCCAGCAACACGCGGGACCGGACCAACGTATCACCGGCACCGCCGACCTCGCCGGCACGGCTACCGGCGATGCGATCGCCAACAGCGCCGCGCCGCTCAACAACACGACTGTCACGAACGCCCAAAAGGGTCTGTCCTCCGTCCAAGCGGGAACCCGCCAGTGGACCGGTATTTGGCGGAACACCAATATCGCCACTCCCGGGACCGAGATCTACACCAAGACTCCTTCGCCCACCCACCTCCAGTGGCTGGTAAGCGGCAATGAAACCAGCGCCAAGCCGACTTTCACGCCGTCTTCCCAAGCCCTCCAAGTCTCGCAGGATGGTACCATCTCCGATCCCGAATCGGCGGTAGTGCTGGTCGGCCCCGGCACCGTGGGCACCGGGTCGGGCACCCTCTCTGACAATTGCGTTTCCGCCCCGCTGGTGGAGCTGGCTCCAGATCCGAAAGGAAATGGTACGGGCCGCTACGCCTGGTGGATCGGCGATGAAGGGGTAAAGGCAAAATTCAACCGCACGACCGACACCTCGAGCGACGACACGATCACCTACGCTTCCCTCGCCAACCAGCGCTCGGGATGGGAGGTGGTCAGCGGCGCGGAAAGCTATCCAACTCCCGAACAGGGCAACTTCCAGTCACTCAACCGGGTCGTGACCCTCCCGCAAGCCGAGCTCCTCGATCCTTCGCTTGAACCTGGCGCGACCTCGTCCCGATCGCTTTTCCATTCGGCTACCACCGAAGGATTTGGCGTCCTCGCCGACAATCTCCAAGGGGGGTTGCGCGTGGATCTGACCGCGGTCCTCGAACAGGGCGTTCCGTCGACTGCATCGACCAGCTTTCCCAATGCCCCCGCCCAGAACGGGAACCTCGTACCAACCACCGTTACCGCGGCACGGCTCCTCAAGGGACCGAAGTGGAGCCGCCTTGCCGCCTTTTACAATCAGAGCAAATCCGCCGCCAGCACGCGCAAGCTCAAGGTCGTCGGAAGCTCCGATGTCTCCGGTATCACGATCGCTCCCGCCATCATCGACCTTCGGTTGCTCTTCGGTGCCAAGCTGGTGAAGATCGACACCACCAAGTACCAGATCCATCCCTGCGGGAAGATCGCCGTCGCCCTGGCCAATCCCTACCCCTACCCGCTCGAGTGGAGTTCCAATCTGGAGTTGAGAATGATTGATGACACCCCCTCCACCAACAGCCTCTCAAGCCGGATCTATGACGCGGCAGATCCCTGCGCCTTTTTCAGCAACCGGGGCGAGCCGGCGGTATTCAACAACGCGACCTTCGTGATCCCTGCTGGTGAACTTCCTCCGGGCGAGGCCAAGGCCTTCACCATCGCGAGCCAGGTCCTCCGCCGGTCTGGCAGCACGGCCGCGATCAAGGTGGACCTCAAGCCCTTCGGCTCGAGTTCCGCGACCAATTTCGACAACTGCATCATCCAGGAGGAACTCGCGGTCAACGAAGGCTCGATCTCTTTGGACGTCCGCGAGAGCTGGACCACCACCCAGGTCTCCGCGGAACTCCGCATCGCCGGTGGATCGTCCTCCAGCAACTTGCTCCGGCGCTTGGAGCGCTTCGAACTCGACAACGGCTTCTTCTCCGAGACGAAGCGTGGCGTTACCCGGGCCACGGCAGACACCATCACCCGGCCCTTTCCACTCCAGGTCTATTCCTTCCAGATCAGCCAGCCGGGCATGGACTACGGTACATTGCTGCCGACTCCCGACCTGCTGGGGACCCGCGGTTCCACGCTGCGCACCTTCACGGACTTCAACCTGCAGGCCGTCCGCGTGACCAAGCCCATCACTTCTTACAATCCGCCGCCCTTTTTCATGGAGAGCAGCGACAGCCTCAACCTGCTGCCTTTCAACAACAACGCCGAAACCGGCGCCGCCTTCACCCGCAACCTCGCCGTGAGCCCGTTGTATTGGGGCCGCTCGTCCAAGGACGGCAGCAAGAAGACCGTCCTCTTCTCTTTCCCCGAGCACTTCGTCTCGATCGCCCAGCTCCAGCACGCCGATCTCACCGCCGACGATTCCTTCACCGGCATCGCCCATCAACCTGGCAACGCGGTCGGCAACTCCTACGCGACGCCGTTCGTGAAGCGCAACCTGACGATCCAGAAGCGCGACAACTACGTGATCACAGGGGCGCAGGGTGGAGAGAGCCAGTCCTCCAGCAAGACCTCGGCAAGCTTCTATGACATGTCCTACCTGCTAAACGCGGCGCTGTGGGACACCTACTTCTTCTCCACCTGCCAAGCAGCCGACGGCAAGCCACTCAACCACAGCATGGTGGTCACCAAGCCGTCAGCCACCCCCGCCGAGCTTCTCGATCCTGCCAAGGCGTCGAGCCATCTGCTGGTCAACGGTGCCTTCAACGTCAATTCCACCAACAAGGATGCCTGGAAAGCCCTGCTCGCCGGCAACCGCTTCCTCAAGCATCCCGCCGACGGTGCAACAGGGGCGTCCACGGATGCCCTGTTTCCCCGCAGTCTCGAACAACTCAGCGCCGGCAAGAGCAATCCCTCGGGCATCGTCGACGACTCGTACTCCGGCTTCCGCCGGCTTTCCAACGACCAGATCGACAAGGTCGCCGAGGAGATCGTCAAGCAAGTGCGGATTCGCGGCCCGTTCGTTTCCCTGTCCCACTTCGTGAATCGCGTGCTTACGGACTTCACCACCCGCAATCGGACGAATATCCCGCTTTCATACAGTGGGGCCCTGCAGAGCGCCCTCGACAACGGCGGGGCCAACATCGCCCCCAACGGCAGCAAATCCGCGTTTTCCTCGGCGCTGGTCCCGTCGCGGGACAAGCTGCTGCTGAAAGCCGGCACCGGTTCCGCCCCGAAGGCCGATCTCTGGGGCACCCAGAGCAATGGCAGCCGCGGCACGACTTACGGCGGCACCACCGAGGATCGCTTCCCGGTTTGGGCGGCCGAGTCCAAGGACCTCAACCCGGGCAGCGTGGCCAGCATCTATGCCGATCGCCCGGCGATTACCGACAACAGCCTCCTTTACGAACAAGGTTTCCGCTCCACCGGCATCCCTGGCTGGCTGACCCAGGCCGACCTGCTGCAGGCGATCGGCCCGGTGATTGCCGCGCGGTCCGACACCTTCCGCATCCGGTGTTACGGGGAAGCCTTGGACGCCGACGGAAAATCCATTGCCGCTCGCGCCTGGTGCGAGGCCATCGTCCAGCGCCAGCCGGAATACCTTGATTCCTCGAATTTGCCATCCGATCGTCTCCGTACCGCCACCGACACCAATAGCCTTTCCGCCATCAACCGGAACTTCGGACGCAAGTTCGCGGTTGCCTCGTTCCGCTGGCTTTCCAAAGATGAAATCTAAGACTCTCCTTGCCGCTCTGTCCGGGGTTCTCGCCTTGGTGTTTCCGCTCTCGTCGTTGGCCCAGGGTGAAGCCCAGGTGTCGATGAAGATCGACCTCGTCGCTTGGGGCGATTCGATCTCCGGACTCACCTTGAAGTCCGGGAAGGGCAGGGATCCGGTGACCGCCCTTGCGTTCCGCTACTCCACGCCGGTGAACTACTCCGGGCCCACCCTTCTGGAGATTCACCAAGGGACCGCTCCCGCCGCGACCGCTGAAGCGGAGCCCGCTGCCGCGGTCCCTGCGGCCGCCACCGCCAATAACCTGGCCGCCATCCTCGCCGAGCGCCGCAAGAAGACCCCCTCCCTGGTGTCGCTGGCGCTCCTGCCCGCCACCTCGAGCCATACGACGGTTCTTCTCGCGCCCGCTGCCAGCGGCACGTTCCAAGCGTACGTTATCAACGACGACCCATCCAAACTTCCCTACGGTCAGCTCCGGATTCACAATCTCAGCCCGCTGACGATCGCGATGCGTTGCAACAACAAGGCAGGGAAGGAACTCAAGACCAAGGAAAGCTTCGTGGTGACCCCGCAAAACAAAGAGGTCATCTACGAACTCGCCTATCAAAGCGAGGGCGAGTGGACCACCCAGGAGAACAACATCGCTTCGGTCGCGGAAACCGAGCAGGCCCAGTTGGTCGTGCTGAAGAGCGATGCGTCGTTCTTCACATCCCAAGATGGTTCCCGCGCGGGTTTCCTCCAGACCGTCATCCTCCGTCGCGACCGCAACTCCGCCGGTGCAGCGCCCGAAATCTCGGAAGTCGAGAAGGCAGCCCTGTCGGAGCGTTTGAAAGCCCAGGAAGAGGAAATGGAGCGGAATGCAGGAGCCAAACCAAAGCCGACTCCGAAAAAATAAGTTCGTCGAGCACCAGCTTAATCGGACGGTGGTGATTCCCGCGATTCCAAGAGTCCTGGCTCTCTCCCTCCAAGTGCATCCGGGAAGGGCTCCAGCCCCCGCTCGAATAGCTCGATAGCCGTCTTGGCGACCTGCGCCGTGTCGAAATAGGCGTAGCCCGCCACGCCGACCGCGCCCACGACTGGCACCCAGCGGGAAAACGCCTTGCCGAGCGCCCGCTGCGAGATCTTGACGCCGATCTTCTTCGCGATCGCTTGGAACGCCTGCAGCGACACCTGCTTCACCAGATAGCGCTCGCCCATCCGCACCACCAGATCGCGCACGGCCATCGCCGCGCCATGGCGGAACAGGCAGTAGGTCATTTGCTCGCGGGAGAGGCAGGCAGTCTGGCCGTAAACGCCAGCAAGGTCGGCCACCATCTGGGTCTGGATCTGCCAGACCTTCATCATCTCGGGAATGATGGTCAGCCAGCCCAGCGGCCCCGGCGGCAGGCCGAGTGTCCCCGCTGCCGCAGCCGCCTTGAGCGATGCCTGGCGCGCGATGGTCCGGGCAGCCTCGGCTGGCATCGGGCTCTCCGTCATTTCCGTGGTGGGAATGCGGGCAATCGCACCCGTGATCGTTTCCACGATCTTCTTGGCAAAGCCATCGGAGTCCGGTTTGGCGGGCAATTCGCTCATTCGCCCGGATCAAACCCGTGGATGCGAAGATTCGCAAGTTGGGATGGGCCGAATGGAAAATCGCAGATTTTTCGCATCGCGGGATCCGCTGGCGGCGTTAGTCTAGCAACCGGATCATGCAAACTCCCTCGGAAAAACTCCGCGACGCGTGGACCCGCCACGCCGCTGTCGTGGCCCGCAAGATCAACCTCGCATGGTGGATCCAGACACTCTCCACGCCGCTGGTGACTGTGGGCCTCGTCGGTGCCTGTGTGCTGCTGTTGATCCGCCGCGAGCTTCCTGGCTCTCCCGCATGGATCCTCGGGGTTTCCGCCCTCAGCGCCGTCGCGCTGCTCGCGGGCATCGCCTGGCTGGTCGCCCGCCGTCATTTTGAAAAGCCGGAGCAATCGCTGGTGCGGATCGAGGCATCGATGCGTCTGCGCAATGCGCTGTCCGCGGCGAAGGCCGGCGTCGCGCCGTGGCCGGAGTTGCCCCCCAAGGTCGATGCCGGGGTCGAGTGGCATTGGCAGCGGGTCATCGTCCCGCCCTTGGCCGCGCTCGCCTTTCTCACCGCCGGACTCTTTCTCCCGGTCTCCGCCCGCACCGATCCGGACGCCAACCGGCCTGATGAGCCATTGGCATGGCACAATCTCGATTCCGATCTGGAGCGCCTCAATGAGGAGGAAATGATCGATGAGACCTACATCGAGGAGATGAAGAAGAAGCTCGAGGAGCTGCGCGCGCAGGAGGAAGAAGACTGGTTCAGTCATTCCTCGCTCGAGGCCACCGATAGCTTGAAGAAGGAGCACTCGGCCCAAGTGGAGAAGCTCGAGCGCGAACTTGCCCGCGCCGACAAGGCCCTCGGCAATCTGGAGAAGAACGCCGGTGGCATGCCCGCCGCGGAGAAGGACCGCCTGCTCAACCAGTTCGACCAAGCCCTGCAAGGACTACAGAACGGCGCGCTCAAGCCGAACCCGCAACTGCTCGACCAGCTCAAGCAGCTCGACCCGAAGAATCTCGGCCAGATCCCGCCGGAACAGCTCCAGCAGCTCCGCGACGCCATGAAAAAAGCCGGTCAGGCCTGCAAGGACTGCCAAGGAGGCGGCCAAGGCAATGAATGGCTCGACGAACTCCTCGAGGGCGAGGGCAACGGCGAAGGGGAAGGAAAGGAACCCGGCGAAGAGAAAGGCGATGGCCCGGGCGGCAAGGGCGGCGTGGACCGTGGCCCGGGTCACTCCCCCGGCATGCTCGGCGCGGAAGGCCAGAGGCTTGATACCGGTGACCTCACCGGACTCGAATCGAAGGACCTTTCCCGCTCCCTGCCCGGCGATTTGCTTCAACTTCAGGATGGCGAGCACGACGTGGACAAGTCAGCCGTCGGCCCCCGTGCAGGCGGAGCAACCGGTGCCACCGGTGACGGCGGCGACCGGGTGTGGAAGGACGCGCTCGATCCCGATGAGCAAAAGGCGCTGAAGAAGTTCTTCGAGTGAGCCCGCCGGTCTTGAGGGTTGAAAGTTGAGAGTTGAGAGTCGAAATCCGGCCGCGGGTCAGTTCACGCTGTGCCGGGATTCAAACTCTCAACCCTAGACCATCCACTCTCAACTCTTCCCATGCTCCTCGCGCGCCTGAACGACGGCCCCGAAATCTTCTTCACTCTGCAGGGTGAAGGTGTGTCCGCGGGCCTGTCGGCCATCTTCGTGCGGGCTGCATTGTGCAATCTTCACTGCCGCTGGTGCGACACCGACCATACCTGGAATTTCGAGGGAACCCCCTGGCAGCACGACAAGGACGCCGACCCCGCCTACCGCAAGTATCGCAAGGCCGACGTTACGATCGAGATTCCAGTCGGCGAAATCGTCTCCCACGTCGCCTCGTTCCCCTGCCGCCGCGTCGTGCTGACCGGTGGCGAGCCGCTGCTCCAGCAGGAGGCGTGGCTGGAGGTGATCACCGGACTGCGGGCGATCGATCCCGCCTTCGTCTTGGAGGTGGAAACCAACGGCACCAAGATGCCCACCCCGGAGTTCCGCTCGGCGGTGAACCAATTCAACGTCTCGCCCAAGCTGGGGAATTCCGGCATGGAAGCCCGGCTTCGGACGGTGCCAGCTGTCATCTCGTCCTTCGCGGAAGACCCGAAAGCTTGGTTCAAATTCGTCGCCCGCGGCCCGGACGATGTGGCGGAAATCCTCGCCTTCACCGCCGAGCACAACATCCCCGCGGGCAAGGTGTTGGTCATGCCGGAAGGTCGCAGTTCCGCCGAACTCGATCATCACGCGGCAGCGCTCACGGCCCCGTGCATGCTCCACGGCTGGCGCTTCTGCGACCGCCTCCATGTCCGGCTGTGGGGCGACAAGCGGGGGGTGTGAGAAATCCCGCAGCAACTTTTGCCTCGCAAGCCGGTTTCTTCCGCCGGAAACTGCCTCCTGTCACCATGAAGCGCGACCAACACTCCTCCAGCGACTTCGCTAGCGATCTTGAAAAGGACCCCGTCTGGGAACTCCTGCGGGAAAGCCGCGCCGTTCGGCCGAGCCCGAACTTCGCCTCCAACGTGGTCCGCGCCGCGCGCCTCGAAGGACAGGAAAAGCCATGGTGGAACCGCATCTGGATCCCCGCAGCGATCGGCACCACCCTCGCCGGAGCCGCCGCATTGGTAGCGGTCGTCCTCACCCTTCAGTCCCAGCCCGGAACCGACGACCGCCAGATGGTCGCAACTCCCTCTCCTAATGCCACTCTGGCCGAGCTGCAGGAGGATTTCGAAAACGAAGTCTTCCTCGAAGCCTCCGACCACCTCGGCAAATACGACGACGCGGAGCTGGTTTCGATGATCGGGTTCTGAGGCCTCGCTCGACGGTAATTACCGCTGTGGTGATCGAAGATTCCCGTCGTTCGGAAATCACCAATCATCAATCTCCCAATCACCAATCGAAGTGTTTGGAAGAATGAAAAGGCGACGCCTTTGTCGGGAGCTCCACCCGTGGCGTCAGCGGTCCTGCCTCTTCATGCAGTCTGATTGATGATTGGAGGATTGATGATTGGTGATTTGCCTTCCCCTCAGATTACCCCACCGCCCCCAAGGCATTCGGCTTCATCTGCTCGGCCGCTCTCTCCCACCAATCGCCTTCGGGCTCGGCATAGGGACGGAAGGTTTCCGTCGTCCCGTGGGCCTCGTTGTAGAGCAGCGCGCGGTGCAGCCCGAGATTCCCCGCAGCGGGCGAGTCGATGAGGTTGGCTGAGTCGTTCGCGCTCATCTGGAACAACACGCGCATCTCGAACTCCCCCATCACCTTGCGCGGCAGCCAGCGGCCCACGTTGTTCCAGGTATCCACACCCGCGATCAGGTGGATTCCCACTGAACCGCCTTCGCTGGCGAGATCGGCCAGAACCTTCGCCGGATTCGGGCCCGCGGGGCCATCGTCCATCGAGAACAGGAAGTCATCCTCCTGCCGCAGTTTCTTGAACCGCTGCATCCCATGGATCACCACGAAGATCTCCGGTCCGTCGCTTTCACCGGCGCTCCGCTTCGCAAGTTCCGCGGCGAGGTCTCCGAAGGCATCCGCCACACCCGCCGGTCCCACGACTTTCACATCGTGCGGCAGGATGCCGGCGAGTCGCTTCGAAGCACCGCTGCCATCTAGGATCAAGAAACGCCCGCCTTCGGCAGGCAGGCCCGCCGCCAGCGACAGTGTCGCGACTTCCAACAAGGTGGCCACCCGTTCGTCCGACTGACCCACCACCAACAAATGACTGCCACTGCGCCGGGCGAACGGCGCCTCGGTCGGCCCCTTGATCGCATTTGGCTCGCCCAACCATGCCTTGACCTCCGCCGGGCGGGATTGCGGACGCTCGCGCAGCAGTCCGGCGAGTTCGACATTCGCATCGATGTCTGCCGGGGCATTGCCCTCGAAGACCACCGGTGCGGCCGGCTTTCTCCCCTGCTCCGCGGCCAAGTCTGTAATGCGATCCAACAGACGATTCCGCTCGTCCTCCGAAAGCCACACGGTCTGGAAAGGACTGTTCGCCGCGAGCGCGCCAGCGTTGTCGTTGTAGATCCCCTCGCCCGGCCGGGTCAGCAGACGCGGCGCGGGATTGTCGTCATCCATGATCAGGTAGGCATCAGCCTCGTTGCACTGGAGCGCGATGCGCACGACCATCTGCCCGATCGTCGCACGGGCCAACGTGTAGGCACCGCCCAGCGTCTGCGAACCGAGGATCACGTGGATGCCGAAGGCTCGGCCCTGTCTCACGATCCGGTCTAACAAGAGCGATGCCGATTGCGCGACCGCATCGTCCTCGGTGAAGATTTCCTGGAACTCGTCGATCATCAGCAAGGTCCGCGGCAAGGGCTGCCCGGTCGCCTTGCGGTAGCCCGCCACATCCTGCGAGCCGGCCTTGCGGAACAGCTCACCGCGGCGCCGCAGCTCGTCATCCACGCGATGCAGCACGCTGAGACCGAATTCGCGGTCGCTCTCGATCGCCACCACCTTGGCATGCGGCAGGCGCTTGGTGCCGTAGCACTTGAATTCGACGCCCTTCTTGAAGTCCACAAGGTAGAACTCCACCTCATCCGGGCTGCATTGCAGCGCGAGGTTGGTGATCATCACGTGGAAGAGCGTCGATTTGCCCGAGCCCGTCTTACCGGCGATCAGCGCGTGCTGGCGCGTGCCTTTGCCCAGCGCGAGCATCTGGAACTTCTTCGCGCCGCTCCGGCCGATCGGCACCCGCAGCTCATCGCCGGTGCTATTAGACCACCAGTCGCTTTCCGGAGGCGAGATGTGCGAAAACGGAACCTCCACGCGATTCGAGTCGATGCTCGCCTGACCGAGGCGATGGACCAGCGTCGTCTCAAGTTCGCCTTTTGGCGGCGCGGAAAGCACCGCGTGATCCGCCCCTGTGGGCATGCTGGCGAGCCGATAGGCATCGCCGTCCGGGACCAGCCGCAGGCAGGCTTTCTCCAGGGCATCGGCCAAGGGCGCCTCGACCGGCTGCCGCGGATCGCGGTGAATCAACAGATAGACACCGCAGCGCGCACCACTGGTGGCGATGCTCAGCAGGCGTTTCGACGCCGTCTCGCTGAAACCTGCGGGAAAGCCCGAGATCACCACGAAGCGGTGCTTCTCCGCCACGGTGCCCGCCTGCTCGTTGTATTCATCGAGCGTCGCATACTCATTGCGGAGGTACATCTGGATGACCTTCTCGATATGCTCGTTGATCTCCGCGAGCCGCTCCTCGATCTGCGTCGTCTGAGTCCAGATGCGTCCGTGAATGAGCGTCTCCTCATAGTCGCCGAGGTGCATCAAGCCGGCGAAATCCTTTCCGAGTCCCACCGGGTCGATCAGCGTGAAGATCGCTCGCCCTGCCGGATGTGTGGTCAGCACGCGCAGGACGATCTCATTGATCGTCGCCGCCGCTCCGGAAGCATCGCCTTCTAACAAGACCGAGCCGCGATCCGGAAAGCCGAGTGCCAGCGGCACGTCGAAGTCCGCGGGCCCATCGAGCGTGAAACTGGCGTCCTCCGGCATCCCGCCGGCCAAATCCTTGAGCGCAACGTGCAGCTTGCCGAAGGGCACCACGCGTTCGGAGGATTCCGGCGGCGTCCATGTCGAGACCCACTCCGCGCTCCATTCAGGAAAGCGGCCGTCCACTTGCTCACCCAAGCCTAACAATTCGGTGTGAACCGGCCTGACCTGCTCCTCCCACTCCTGGAGCAACTGGTCCACGCCCGCCTGCCGCGTCGCGTCCGCCGCAGCGACCGCCGCGGCATATTCGGATTCCCGGGCGGCATTTTCCGCTCCGGTGTGGGCATTGAGATCGGAGACCGCCTGTTGCATCCGGGCGGCCACATAGGAAAGGTTACGACGGTGCAGCGCTTCGGCTTTCGCGGGCAAGCGGGCGACCTGCGTCTCGATCTTGCGGCGTCCCCGTTGCATCAGATCCTGGCCGATCTCTTCACTGCCACGCAGCGTCTCGCTAAGTCCTTCGCTTTGCTGGGCGACTTCCCTCTTCAGGCTCTCACCGAGTTCCGTGACTTTGGCCTCAGAGACGGCAGCGGCACCAGCGCCGAAGTTTCGCGAGGATTGCAGAGCAACCGCCATCCGGCGCACCGCGGGGAAAAGCAGGATCGTCGAAAGCAAATGCAGCCCGCACGGGATGAGCAGGGCGAGCAGCAGCTTCGGCTCCAGCTCGGCAAAGGCCGCGGCCCGATCCGGCTCGCGGTAGATCAGGTAGCCGAAGACGCCGCCGATCACCAGCAGCACGGCGGTGAGTGGCAGCCAGCGGAACAGCGCCGCCAGCGGATTCCGCTTCAACCCGGCGAGCTGATCACCCGCGGCCTCACGATACTGCTGGCTCTCGCTCCGCAGGGTTTCGCGGTCCTTGCTGGTGTCGGGCTGCTCGCCTTTGACGAACTTGCCCTTCCGCAGCATTAGGCTGAACCACGGCTGAAAGCCCCGCAACACCCTGACCGCGGCACGTGCGCTCGCAGCCGTCCCCTCGAGGTCCGCCGCGATTCCCTGGGCGAACTCGCGGTGATCCTGCCGGGCACGTTCCCAGAGTTCCTTCGCTTCCTCCTTGCTGCGCATCGTTTGCGCCTGGCGCTGGCCCACCTGGCGATCCTTCTCGGAGCGCACCCGCCTTGCCAGACCCGCATGAGCGGATTGGGCGGCGCGGGTCATCCGGCTACGACGGGCCTCGTACTTCAGCACCTCGGCTTCCTGCTCGGAATCCGACTGCACCATCAGTCGCTGCTGCCGGGCGGCGCGGTCAGCCTCACCCGCTTCGCGACGGGCGCTCGAGTGACGCCTGGCTGCCAGCACGCTCGCAGCGTGGGTGCGGGAAAGCGCGGCCTCGCGTCCGGCGATGGACGAAACGGCAGCTTGCAGCCGCAGCAGGAGCTCGCGGACGCGCTCGGGGTGCAGGGGGTCAATCACAGTCGGCATGGAGTTTGGAAAGCAGGGCATCGAGTTCCTCGATCACCCGCGTGGCGGTGGCGACGGCCTGCGGCAGGCCGGCGAGGAACTCTTTTTCGAAGTCAATGGCCTTGGCATCGCGCCACGACGCGCGGGTCTCTTCCCAGCGCATGAATAGCTCGCGGTTAGCCTCATTGAGGAGCGACTTGCTGGCACCCAGGCTCATGGTGGTGGTTCAGTGGTGGTTTCGCCGCCGCCCGTCACCTCGCGCGGCGGGGCGTGGACTTCGGCGTAGTCTTGCAGCAGGCGGACCGAATTGGAAAGCGACACCACCGCCTTGGGCATCTGCCGGGAAAGCGTGTCGTGCAGGCTTTCGAGCTGCTTGGCGAGCGTCTCGACCCGCCCGTCGTAAGTCTGTCGCCAGCGCTTGAGCACGGCGAGCTTCTCCTCGGCTTCCACGAGAGATCGCCGGGCCTTGTTGACCGCCATCTGCTGGGCAGTCTTGTCGTTGCGCATGGACGACATCCGCGCGCTGTACAGTTCCTGCTCCGCCTGCTCCAGGATCCGGCTACGACGGCGGAATTCGCCTTCCCATTTCTGGCGCTGCTCGGTCTCCAGCCAGCCGCGGGTGCGCTTGACCTCCCCGGTCACGTCGTCGAGCGCGCGCCGTCCCCGTTCCGTATAGCGGATCAGCGCCGCCCGGAATCCTTCCAAAGCGCCGATCGATCCCACCCGTGCCTGGCTATCCATGAATCAGCGCTGGTCGAGGTACTGCTGGATGCGGTCCGCCTTGCGCAGCAGGTAGGGCCCGTGCTGGTCGGAGAGTTCGATGAAGCGCTTCATCGTCTTCATCATCTGGAGAAACTCCGCGGAAAACTTCTCGTGCTCCTGGTCCTGCCAACTGTCGCCCAGCGCGGCGAAACGGGACATCAGCGAGGTGGTGCGCTCCTTCACATCATTATTGAAGCGCTTCAATTCCGCGGCGAAGCGGCGGACTTCCTCAGGATCGATGATCGCTTGCGACATGACGGCAATTTCCGGTGGGGTTTGCGAGAGGTCGAGGAATTACCCGCAGCGTCGTGCGGGAAATTTCACCTGCACGGGGAAACCCCGCAGTCCGGCGCAGGTTTCACCCCTTCGGCGCGGCCAGGCTTTCGCCCGGAAACCAGTCCGCCGCGAAGTAGCGGTTCCCGGTCGCCGACTCGTCCAGCATCCACTCCACCACCTCCTTCGCCATCGTTTCCAACGGCTGGCGAAAGTGCGCGGGAGCCGGCCGGTACCACGTCATGACCGGATCCTCCGAGAGCACGATCATCGACAGGTCATCCGGCACTTTCAGCCCCAGATCGCGAAAGACACAGGCCGCAGCGAGGAACTCCCGCCAATCAAAGAAGATCCACCCCGTGGGCGAATGGCTGCGCAGGGCTTGCAGCACCATGGCCTCGATCACGGATCCACCCTGGTAGGAAGATTCCGGAACCAAGTCCTTGGTTTGCCCCTTCACGCCCAACGCCCGCAGCGGCTGCGCCACCGCCTGCCGCACCGCTTTCACCGTGCTCGCCGGGCGGTTGCACATCGGCAGGAAGAGCCGCCGGTGGCCAAGTGCGAGCAGTTCCGCAACGGCGTGACTCACCATGTCCACGGAGCGCACCGCGAACATCGTCACTTCCTTTCCTTCCGTGGCCCCGCCCACGAAAAGCGTCCGTAGTTTCCGCTGTGTCGCCCATTTCGCCAGGGCCGGGCGCCCCCCCCACGCGATCATCGCATCCGGCCGCTCCGCCTCCATCATGCGATCCCACTGGTTGCTGCGATTTTCCGAGTAACCGAACGCCAGCACCCGATGGCGGACCTGCCAACCTGCGCCGGCAAGCATCTGCTGGAGAAACGACGTCATATCCGTGATTCCGTGGGTCGCCTTGTCCACGCCCACCGCCGTGACGAACCACAGGATCCGGTCAGGCCGGTCCAGCAGCTCCCGTGGGCCGGTTTCCGCGACGACTTCCATCCGTCGCCGCGGGCCGCCAGCCGTCACCAATCCTTCAGCCACCAAGGTCTTCAGGGCATCGGCCACCGTGGGCGGGCTCACCCCGAGCGCCTGCGCCAAAACCCGCAGGCCCGGCAGCGTCTTGCCGAATTGCCCGCCAAGGATTGCCGCCCGTAGCTCCCGCTCCGCCTCCGCAGCCAACGTGTGCTTCCTGACCGCTTTCATCACGTTCTCAAAATCTGTCGAACTTGTCTGACAGAAGTTAAACCGCTTCAAGCGAGAAGCCGACCTTGAAAAAGATGTCAGACAGCTTACGGCTCGCCGCGTTGACCTCGAAGCACGTTTTCCGTGCGAAAAACCACGTATTGATGCCATGACCTCGACCAAATTCTCGATCCTTCTTCCCCTCGCCCTACCCGCAGCCCTGCTGGGCCAAGCCGGCGCTGTTGATATCAATGCCGTTACCAACGGCGACTGGATGGCCGCCGCCACTTGGTCCGATAATGCGGTCCCCGTAGCAGGCAATGCCTACTTCGTCCCTAACGCCATCGCGATCGATGGCGATGCCCGCACCACCAACCAAGGGAGTTCCACCCGCGCCTTTGATGGTGGCTCGCTGACGATCCAGAACGGCGGCACGCTTTTTCTGGATTCCATCCATAACTCCAGCTTCCCGACGTGGACCTACACCATCCCCAGCCTGACCCTGCAGGATGGCTCCAGTGTCCAAGTCCGCGGCGGTGCCGGGACCAACTTCACCCTCACCAATGGCTTCGCGGTGGCCCCCTCCTCCACCGTCACGATCAACCATTCCGTTGGCAACTATGACCAGCGCCTCACCCTCGGCGCGATCACCGGCCCGGCCACCGCCACCATCCAGATCATCGCCAGCCAGTTTTCCACGAACAGCGGAGGCAACAGCAAGGACAACTATGCCAACGTCGCCAGCAGCGCCTACGCCGGCAATTGGTTCCTCGACTCCACCGCCACGATGGCCGAGCGCAATGTCCGCCTTCGCGCCGACGCTCTCAATGCCCTCGGCACCGGCACGGTGACGGTGGGCCGCCAGGCGATCCTTGAAAGCAATGCCACCGGGGCCTTCGACAGCCTCTCCGGGATCACACTCCAGAACGACAAGTCCCAGCTCAAATTCAACAACCGCGACTGGAGCGCGCCCGCTGCCGGACTCACCGTGACGAACGGCACTGCCGCCGTCGGCACCGCCCACCTTTCCCTTGGCACGATCAATCAAGCCGGGGGAGCCATCAACCTCACCGTGGGTGGCACCAAGGACGGCAAGCTGATCACCACTGGCAACGCGGACTTTACTGGCGGGGCGATCAACCTCACCCACGCCAGCAATCCCGCGGGAAAATCCTTCGACGTCGTTACCTACGGTGGCACCCTCGTCACGGCTCCCTTCATTGATACCGGAGATACCGGAAGAGTCGTCGCCACCGTGAACAACGGCAGCGGCACCAACGGCAAGGTCACCGTTTCCTTCGCCGGAGTTCCGGTCAGCCTCACCTGGCTCGGCAATGAAACGGGCTTTGAAAACGACTGGGACAGCAACGTCGCCCTCAACTGGAACAACGGCGGCAGCCCCGACAAGTTCCGCAACTACGACCATGTCACCTTCGGCAACACCACCGGCTCGACCACTCCCAACGTGATCGGAACGCTGCTGCCCGGCTCGATGATCTTCAACCACAGCACCAACGACTACACGCTCGGCGGCATCGGCTCGCTCGGCGGCACCGGCACGCTTTCCAAGTCCGGCACCGGCATGCTGACCATCAACACCGCCAACACCTTTAGCGGCGGCTCCACCATCAATGACGGCAGGGTCCGCCTCGGCAGCAACACCGCACTCGGCACCGGCCCCCTCACGATCAATGGTGGCTCGATCTCCAGCAACGGCACCACCGCGCGCTCTCTCGCAGTCCCGGTGGCGATCAATGCTTCCGTGACACTGGGCGACGTGACCGACAACGGCGGCCTGTCCTTCACAGGAGTCATCACCGACGGAGCCGGCTCGTTCGCGATCGCCAAACAGGGCGCGGGAGCTCTCACGCTCACCGGAGCAAATACCTACGACGGCGGCACCACCATGAGCGCCGGCAAGATCCGCGTCGGCAACAATGCCGCGCTCGGTACCGGCCCCCTGACCATGAACGGCGGGGGCTTGAGCAGTGACAGCGGCACCGCCCGCACGCTGGCCAATGCCGTGACCATCGGCAACAGCTTCAGCCTCGGCAATCTCACCGACACCGGTGCGGTCAACCTTTCCGGGCCGATCACCCTCGCCGGAAACGCCACCATCAACGCCGAAAGCGCGGCGGAAATGACCTTCAGCAACGTGATCAGCGGCACCGGCAACCTCGCCTACAATCGCGACGCCGCCAACCCGACCGCCCGGCTGAATCTGAACAACACCGGGAATACCTTCACCGGCAACCTCACGATCACCTCCGGTCGCCTGCGCTTCGCAGCCGGTGCCAGCAGCGATGGCTCGTTTGGCAACACCACCAACAAGATCATCTTCGACGGCACCCCGGTCGACACCTTCAACAACAACGAAGGCACCGCCAGCCTCCAGCAGTCCACCGGTGCTGCGGGCACCATCGGCGCGACCCGCGAGGTCATTATCAATGAAGGGAAGGAAGGAACCTTCACCACCTGGGGCAGCCAGACCTTCACCGTGAATGCACCGGTCACCGGTGCCGGACGCCTCCGCAAGGACGACGTCGGCACCCTGCTGCTCACCGGAAACAACACCTACTCCGGCGGCACCCGGAATACCAATGGCATCATCCGCGTCACCAACAACAGCGGTCTCGGCACCGGCGACGTGACCATCGGTGCAGTCAATAACACCCTGACCGCCCGGGTCGACCTCGAAGGCGTCACCGTCCCGAACAACTTCATCCTGAGCTCTGCCGGCCTGACCGGCTTCCTCGGCCCGGTCGTCGCAGCGGGTGGCTCGGCGTCCACGATCAATGGCAACGTCACCATCTCCTCCGGCGTCGGTAACGGCGGTCACATCGCCACCACCGGCACCGGTTCCAGCCTGCGGATCAACGGGCAGATCATCGTGCTGAACGGGGTCGTCCCGAATATCCGCGCTGGCACCGTCATCCTCGCCGGTGGCGGCACTTACCCGCGCCTGGACCAAGGTCAGGACACGATCCGTCTCGGGGCGAACAATGGCATCAGCAGCGTCGCCCAGCTCCGGCTGGCGATCTCCGCGGCTGGCACCCTCGACCTGAATGGCTTCAATCAGACGCTGTCCCAGCTTAACCGTGCCACCACTTTCGCCGCCACGGTCACCAACTCCGCCGCCACTCCCTCCGTGCTGAGTATCGATGGCACCACCGACCACTCCTACAACGGTGCCATCAACAACGGCACTGGCGGCTTGTCCCTCGTGAAGAAGGGATCCAGCACCTTCACCTTGGCCGCTGCCACCACCTACACCGGCGGCACCTCGGTCGAAGGAGGCACCCTCAGGTTCAATGCGGCAACCGGCAACGGTCCGGTCACCGTGACCTCCACCGGCACGCTCGGCGGCACCGGCCCCATCAGTGGCGCGGTCGCCGTCAGTGGCACCCTTGCTCCCGGAAACTCGGCCGGCACCCTTTCGGCAACCAGCTCCGTCACCTTCGGCCCCGGCTCCGCCTACGCGTGGGAAGTCGCCGACTGGACCGGCGTTGCGGGCACCGGCTGGGACTTGTTGAATGCGGCCAATCTGGCCTTCACCGCGACCCCGGCCAGCAAGCTGACCATCGTCGTTTCGGGAACCGCTGCTAATTTCACCGAGGGGCCCAAGACCTTCGTCATCGCCAATTCGACCAACGCCATCACCGGCTTCGACCCGGCCGCCATCCTGGTCCAAGCCCCGGGCTTCACCGGCACCGGCTCCTGGTCGGTTCAGGCCACCGCGAATTCCCTCTCGCTGGTCTATGCCCCCGGCACCGGCAATCCCTTCAGCACCTGGGCCAGCGCCAACGGCGTCCCGGCCAACCCCGCCCTCGACTCCGATGGCGACGGCATCGCGAACGGCATCGAATTCGTCATCGGAGGCAACCCCGCTCCCGGTGCCGGTTCGAACTCCAACGGGCTGCTGCCAACCATCACCACCGACGCCACCTACCTGAACTTCACCTACCGCCGCACCGATGCTGCCGCCTCCATGCCCTTGGCCCAGCAGCCCTACGTGCAGTATGGCAGCACCCTGGCGGGATGGACCAAGGCCGAGCACAACACGAATGGAGTGCTCATCAGCGAGGTCGACGGCACGCCGGATCTCGTCACGGTCAAGATCCCGCGCGCGCTCACCGGGAGCGGCAAGCTCTTCGCACGCCTGCGGGTTGACCTTGAATAAGGATTCCTCCGAGGTCTGAGAGGGACAGAGAACGCCGCGTGGAGGGGTCTGCGCGGCGTTCGTATTTCCCGGGAGCGTATTTCCCGGGAGCGCCGGTCTTCAGACCGGCCTGAATGGTCCCCCGATGCCGCTATTCACAACGGCTCGAATGGTCCCTCGACGCTGGTATTGAAACGGCACTCCAGGGCTCCTCCCCTCGGCCTTCATGCCTTGGGCTGGTCACGGGGACCACTCAAGCCGGTCTGAAGACCAGCGGTCCCGGGTTCTCCTCAGGCCCTCACGCCCTGGGCAGATCCCCGTATCGCCCGCTAATTTCAAACCGCCCCTCACGCCTCCGGCCCGAGCTTGGGAGGATGGAATCCCTCCTCCAGCGAGCCGATCGCCACCCGCAGCCGCCGCTGATACTCGTCCCGCGGGATTTCCTGCCCGCCGAAGCGGCGCAGGTGCTCGGTCAGCCATTGCGTGTCTAACAAAACGAACCCCCGCGCGCGGAGTTCCTCGACCAGCGCCACGAGCGCCACCTTCGAGGCGTCCGTCTTGCGGGAAAACATGCTTTCGCCAAAGAACGCCCCTCCGAGGGCCACACCGTAGAGCCCCCCTTGCAGGCCCTCGGCATCGTGCACTTCCACCGAGTGCGCATAGCCCAACCGGTGCAGCAGGCAGTAGCTCTCCAGAATCGTCGCATCGATCCACGTCCGCTCGCGGGAAGCGCAGCCCTGCATGGTCCCGCGGAAGTCGGAGTTCCACTTCACTTCGAAGGGCGACTTTTTCATCGAGCGCTTTAGCCCGTGCGGCACGTGGAAACCGCCGTCCAGCGGGATGATGCCGCGCATCAACGGCGAAAACCACGTCAGCTCCCCCGCGTCGGCCATCGGGAAAACTCCTTGGGCATAGGCGCCTAGCAGCACCTGGGGCGGGATGATTTGGGCTGGCGGGAATCCGGACACGCGACGCTGCGCAATCTGTCCCATGCCCTGCCCTAGCTCAAACCCATTTCTCAGAAGTCACGTGAAGCTTACGAAAGAACCGGGAAATTTCGGGTTTGGACTCCGGCCCACACCGCCCCTACCCTTCCACCGTGTCCGAACCGGAGCAGGTCAGTATCGAGGAGTATGTCAGGGTCGAATCGATTTTCGTCCGTCGCCGCAACGCCTTGATCCTACGTGCGCAATTCGCGCCAATCTACACCGACTACTACCTGCACCTGATGCAGCACGGCATCCGCCATCCCGCGGAGCTGGACCAGATGCTCAAGGACTTCCTCGCGGGCGTGACCCTCCATGCCGTCGCCCGGCCGTGGGCGGAATCGATCGCTTGGACCGTAAACCTGCGTGCCCCGCGGGTGAATGTCTTCGTCACCGCCGGCTCCGCCGAGGAGGCCGTCGTCGGTCGCCTTTTCACCGAGGATGTGCGCGAGCCGGACCGCCACTACTTTTACTCCCAGACGACCACGCGCCACCAGCCCGAGCCACGGCTCTCCACCCTGGAGGTCGATGACCGCGATCCCTGCCACTGGGTCGAGCGCTACTACGAGCAGTCCGAGCAGCGCCCGGCGCGGATGTTCCGCCACGACGACGAAGTCTTCACGCTCGTCACCGCCCAACCGGATTGCGACGAGGAATGGCTCGCCGCCCTCGACGCCGATCAAGTCGCGCGGATCGAGGAAACGGAGGAGACGAGCCTGTTAGAAACCCGGCGCTTCCACTTCCACTGCGGCTGCACGCTCGGGAAAATCCTGCCCGTTCTCGGCTCATGGCGGGAGCGGAAGGACGACCTCTTCGAAGACGCCGACGTGATCACCGTCCAGTGCCCCCGCTGCGCGGCGAGATACCGGGTGACGCGGGATATGATCTGATTCAAGATGCTCCGCGCAGGTCCACCATCGCCGATTTCCGAGAGCACCCTCGCGATCCTGGAGGAAGCCAAGAGGAAGCGGCATCTTTCCCTGCGGACCAACCGGTATGCACAAACACTCGGCTGGCTCCTTACCCTTCTTTTTCCGGTTGCGGCGATCCTCACGAGCTATATTGGAGGGGAAGCCGAAGGTTTGGGGCTGCTGCTTCTTATCTTTGTGGTGCCGGGCATTTTGATCCTGCGGGGCTCCATTCCCGCCCTGCGCTTCGTTTTCTCGCTACTTCTCTTTTTTCTGCTCGTGCGCGGAGCCTACCTCGCTCCCACCATAATCGCTGGAGTTCCCATCACGGTGAATGACCGGTGGATCTACTGGAGGGACCCGGAGTACTGGCAACTGGTGATGCTCCCGTTTGCGTATCTTTTAACCTGCTTTGTGCTGGCCATCCTTGCTTATCGGAAAAGTGAACTTCGGATCTGGAGCCGGTCGACTTGCCTCATGACCGGAATTCCGGTGGTCATCGCACTGGCGGTCTTTTGCGTGGAGTGGCGAAAGGACGCCAAGGTCCGACGAGACTACCGGCGGGAACTCGATCTTGTGAGAGCTTTCGCGAGGTCCGAGCAGGCTCTTCTCAAGTCGAGCAAGGAACATGAAACACTGCATCGCGAGGTCGAAGCGAATCCCATGATCCGCGAATTGAATGTCCGAAGAACTGCAATCGACCCTTTTTTCCTCGTCGGGTCCTTGAATGCGCCGAGGTTGGCGGGCAAACGTTATCACGGCTATTCCGAGTGGATACCCATGCCAACCGGAGGGCACCGAAAGATGTCAGTCCATGCTGTGATCGGAACAGAATCCTGAACGATGCCCCGCACCTTACACCACCGCGATTTCGCCGACTTGCCCGCCCTTGTCGAGGCGAAGGAGGCAGCCGGGCTGAAGGTGTCGCTCTGCATCCCCACGCTCAATGAGGAAGGCACCATCGCCCGCGTGGTCTCGGTGCTGAAAGCCGCGCTTTTCGATGAGCACCGGCTGCTCGACGAACTGGTCGTGATTGACTCCGGCTCGACGGACCGGACCCGCGCCTTGGCGGCCGAGGCGGGAGCCGAGGTGATCCTAGCTTCGGACATCCTCCCCTTTCAAGGCCCACGCACCGGCAAGGGCGAGAACCTCTGGAAAGCCGTCTATCAGCTCACCGGCGACATCCTCTGCTTCGTCGATGGGGACATAGGTAACATCCACCCGCGCTTCGTCTACGGCACGGTCGGGCCGTTGATCCGCCACGCGGACCTCGGATATGTGAAAGGCTTCTACGAGCGCCCGCTGCTCGCCGCGGAGGGCGTCGATCCCCGCGGCGGCGGGCGGGTGACTGAAATTCTCGTGCGACCCCTGTTGCAACGCTTTTGCCCGGAACTGGCCGGCCTTCACCAGCCATTGGCGGGCGAGTATGCGGCGCGGCGCGAGCTGCTGGAGCAGTTCGCAATGCCCACTGGCTACGGGGTGGAACTCGCCCACTTGCTAGACTGTCACCGGCTCCACGGCATCGGCACCATCGGCCAGACCGACCTCGACGAGCGCATCCACCGCAATCGCTCGCTGGCCCAACTCGGCCGGATGTCCGGGGAAATCCTCGACGCGTTTTTCGCCCGGGCCGGAGGCACTGGCCTTCAGAGCGGACCCAACCCGCAGGAACGTCCTCCCATGATTTCGCTGCCGGAGTATCGCGAACGCTTCCCTGCCGCGGCTGAGCGCGCTAGGAAGACGGCGTGACCCCGCCGGAGATCCGTGAACTCGTCGCCGAGGACATTCCCGCCGCCACCGCTTTGCTGGCGCATTTGAACCCGAATGTTCCGCCGGAAGTCGTGCAGCAACGCTTCGCGACCATCCTCGCCGAGCACCCGCACTACCACGCCTTCGGAGCCTTTCTAGACGGGAAGCTCGTGGCCCTCGCCAGCGCTTGGATCGCTACCAAGGTCTGGTGCGGACGCTACCTGGAAGTCGACAACATCGTGGTGGATCCCGAAATCCGCTCGTCGGGCCTTGGGACCGCCTTGATCCAGCATCTCGAGGCATTCGGGCGCGAGAAGGACTGCAATCTCGCCGTGCTCGACAGCTACACGTCGAACCACGCTTCGCACCGCCTCTACCACCGCCTCGGCTTCGAGATCTGGGGCTTCCACTTCGTCAAACCCTTCGGCCCGCTCGATCGATGACCCCTCCGTTTTCCGTCGCCATCGTCCACTATCACCTCCACCGCGGCGGGGTGACGCGCGTCATTCACACGGCGTCACGCTGTCTCACCGAGCTCGGGATTCGTCACGTGATCCTGAGCGGGGAGCCGGACGAAAGCGGCGCGAGCTTGCCAGTGCGGGTAATCGAGGGCCTCCGCTACCACACGGACCCCGGCGGGCCGCAAGCCCGGCAGCTTGTGAAGGAAATGCGGGCCGCCGTGGCCGACGCCCTCGGCCCCGCTCCAGTGGTCTGGCATTTCCACAATCATTCGCTCGGCCGCAACACGGTCATCGCAGATGTCGTGGCGCAGCTCGCCGAGGCGAGCGAAGCGATGGTCCTGCAATTCCACGATCTCGCCGAAGACGGCCGCCCGATCAACTACCCGGTCATCGCCGACGCCGAGCTGCTTTACCCGCACTCGCCGCGGATCAAACACGCCTTCCTCAACTCCCGCGACCGCCGCCATTTCCTCGCCGCTGGGCTGCCTGCCGAGCATTCGGTGCTGCTGCCGAATGCCATCACCCCGCCGGCCACGGTGAAGCCACTGGAAAAGAAGGCCGACAGCGCGCTCGTGCTCTACCCCGTCCGCGGCATCCGGCGGAAGAATCTCGGCGAACTCTTCCTGCTCGCGGCCCTGTCGCCGAAGGGCACCCGCTACGCCGTCAGCCTGGCACCCGATGCCGAGCGCTGGATGGCAGTCTATGACGAGTGGCGCGCCTTCGCCACCGATACCGGACTCCCGGTGCTGCTCGATGTCGTCGAGCGGCTATCACCGGGGCCAAGAGCCCCGAAGACGTTCGCAAGCTGGCTGAGGCACTCAACGCACTGCATCACCACGTCCGTCGCCGAAGGCTTCGGCCTCGGCTTCCTGGAACCGGTCACGCTCGGCAAGCCGCTGTTAGGCCGTAACCTGCCAGCGGTGACGAATGACTTCTCCGAAGCCGGCATCGTGCCCGGCCGGCTTTACGACCGGCTGCTGGTGCCGGTGGAATGGGTCGGCCGCGAGACCTTGCGGCAACGCTTGATCCGCAGCCTGCGCACCACGCTGGAAAGCTACGACCAGCCGATGTCAAACGAGCATCTGGAGCGTTCCTTCGCGGCCATGCTCCACGACGGCCATCTCGACTTCGGCAACTTGCCAGAAGACCTCCAGCGCCAAGTCATCCACCGCCTCCTGGCCGGCGATGGCACCGACAAAATCCTGGTGGAGATCCGCGCCGAAACACAACCAGCGCGAGCATGGCTGCGACGCACGCTGAAGCTCACCGAGCCGACCGCCAAGCCCGGCGACCTGCTGCCCTACTCCACCGACACCTACGGCTCGCGCTTGAAAAAGCTCTACGCCGAGCTGATCCAAGAGAAGCCCACGGCACCGGAAGAAGTGCCCAAGCACAAGATCCTCGCCGGCTACCTGAAGCCAGGATCGTTTCACTTCTTGCTCTCCTAACGTGGTCCGCACACTCCGTGTGCGGCAGCCGGAAGCACCCCGCGCATGCCCTTTTTTCATCGAACGCCCCGCGCCATTCTCTTCGACATCTACGGCACCTTGCTCAAATCATCGGCAGGTGAAACGCATCCCGATCCGGCATTGCGGGCCTTGATTGAAAGAGCCCACGCCGCATCCCCTCATCCCTTTCCGGAAGTGGACATCCGCGAAATCCACGCGGCGAAGCACCCCGGGCTTTCTCCTTCAGAAGTCGAGCAACTCGCGATGGAGCATGAGCAGGCGGTCAATCCCGTGAGTGCCATGCCCGGCGCAGTGGAAACGCTCCGTGAGCTTTCATCTCGCGGGATTCTGTTAGGACTCGTATCCAATGCCCAGTTCTACACTGTGCCGGTGATGGCGACCTGTCTTGGCAGTCCGCTCGCAGACTTCGGAATCGATCCCGAACTCTGTGTCTTCTCTTACCTCGAACATCGTGCGAAACCCGACCCACATTTGTTCGAGCTCGCAAGGGAGCGCCTCCGCGCGCGCGGCATCCAGCCAAGCGAAGCGCTCTACATCGGCAACGACGTGCGGAACGACATCGAGCCGGCGAATGCCACCGGTTTTCGCACGGCTTTGTTTACTGGCGATGAAGCCTCCCTGCGGCTTCGCGGAAAAAGCCTCGATGAATGCGGGGCCGACGCCGTGATCTCCTATTTGCTCGAGCTCTGCCGCATGTAGCAGAACGGCTGCGCCGTTCTGGCTGGGCGAGCGGTGCCGAAAATCGTCACGATGAAGTTGGTGCGGACTGAAGCCGCCCCACTACTTGAACAAAGCCCACGCAGGAGCCGCAGCCGTAAAGTCACTCCACTGACGCGACAGCGGATGCACGAATCCAATCTTCCAAGCGTGCAACTGCATCGGCGGATCCTCCACCGACAGGGTCTGCGTGCCACCGCGCTTCCCCTCCGGCAAATACACCGGATCCCCGACAATGGGATGCCCGGCATGCCACAGGTGAATGCGGATCTGATTGGTCCGCCCCGTCAACGGTCGCACCTCTAACAAGGCCGTTCCATCATCGTCGCGTTGAATCACCCGGAACGCCGTCTTCGACTCCAGTCCCTCTTCTGCAATCTCCCGCGCACCAGCCTCGCAGGCATCTTCCGAAATCGCAGCGTCCACCGTGAACTCATCCGCCACCGGATGCCCGTGGACACGGGCGAGATAAACCTTCTCCACCTCACCCCGCGAGAATTGCGGCTGAAGCAGCTTGGCGAAATGCCGGGTGCGTGCGCAGACCACCACCCCGCTGGTATTCGCATCCAGGCGGTGCGCCGGCCGCGGCTTCTCCGGGTGCCAGGCCTCGTGCAGGAAATGAACGAGCGTGTTGCGATGAAAGCGACCGCACGAATGCATCGGCAGCGGCGCGGGCTTGTTCAGCACCACGATCGCCGCGTCCTCGTGGAGCACTTCGATGGCGACATTCACGCCCGGCTCGATGGTGCCGGGGAACACTCGTATCCATTCTTCACCGGCACGGACGACTTGATCGGGTGATGCCGGGCGTCCTTGCGGATCAAATACGCCACCATTACCTAACAGCTCTTTCCAATCGAAATCCGCGTGGGCGAACACGCTCTCGAGCATCTCAAGAATCGTCTTTCCATCCTGCTCGCCCGGAATGCGGATCGGCCGGCGGTTCTCGTAGGAAACGCTCCCCGGCAGCGGATTCGTCACGCGCTCCAATGCCTCATGTCGCGCGGCGATGCGCTCCTTTATCTGCTCGGCATCCGACTTGTAGCAGTGCGGGCACGACACGTTTGCCACGTGGCGCGGATCTTCCTGCTCCTCCGAAGTGAGCGGTGTCTGGCAGGCGAAGCAAACCGCAGAGCCAGTTTCGCTCAACGCCGGATCAACCCCCACGCGCTGGTCGAAGACGAAGCACTCGCCATCATAGTGATCGCCGCCGACTTCCTCGAAGTATTTCAGGATGCCGCCCTCAAGCTGATAGACCTCGCGGAAGCCGGCCTGCTCCATGAATGGCGCGGCTTTCTCGCAACGAATGCCCCCGGTGCAAAACGTCACCACCGGCGCGTCCTTCATCTCCGGCGGCAGCTTGGCCACCGCCTCGGGGAAATGGCGGAAGTGATCGATGCCCGCCGTGATCGCATTGCGGAAGGTGCCGAGCTTCACCTCGTAGTCGTTGCGGGTATCGTAAAGCACGACCGGCTTGCCCTCATCGAGCCACTGCTTGAGCTGCTTCGCCTCGATCCGCGGCGAGGTGTAGGTCGAGGGATCGATGCTCTCGATGCCGAAGGCGATGATCTCCTTCTTCAAGCGCACCAGCATGCGGGAGAACGGTTGATCATCGCTCACGCTGTATTTCGGGGCCAAGTCCTCGAGCCCCGGCAGCGCCCGCAGCACTCCCAAGAGATCCTCCACGGCGTCCGCAGATCCGGCCACGAAAAGATTGATGCCTTCCGGGGCCAGCAGGATGGTACCCTTGAGCGAGCGTTCCTTGCAAAAGGCGATCAGGCGTTCGCGCAAGGCCTTGAGCCCGTCCATGCGGGCGAAGCGGTAGGCGGCGATGTTCGTGACGGCGGGCACGCCGGGACCGTGAAACGGCCAACCCGCGGGGAAAAGCGGGAATTGCCGCAAATCGTGGCTCAGCGGGCGACCGCCTCCCCTTCCCTCACGCAGCTGCCCAGTTTTTCAGTGAGGAAGACCCGCTCCGCTTCCACCGCGGTCCGACGAATCGCCTCGCGAAAGTGATCGGCAGCTTCGTGATCGCGGCCGAGCTGCTGGGCGAGATCGCCGAGAACCGCGTGGTAAAGGTGGTAGCTTTCGAGCAAGCGCCGGTCTGAGATCGCGGCGATCGCCTCCAACGCGGATTCCGCCCCTTGGACCTTGGCCAACGCGACGGCGCGGTTGAGGGCCACCAGCGGCGAACGGCTCATCGCCATCCAGTGATCGTAGTGGGCAAGGATGCGCGTCCAGTCGGTGGAGGCGTCGTCCTGCGCGGTGGCGTGGCAGGCGGCGATACCGGCCTGGAGATGATATTCGGAGAGCGTCTCGCCGCTGGTCGCCTGCGCGAGATGCAGCATCCCGCGGGCGATCTTCTGCCGGTCCCACTTGCCGCGGTCCTGGCGCTCCAGCGTGAGCAATTCGCCCTCCGGACTTTCGCGGGCCGGCAGCCGGGATGCATTCAGAAGCATCAGCGCCGTCAGCGCATGAACCCGAGGGGAATCCGTGCGCGGATGCTCGGCAAGGTGAACGGCGAGACGGATCGCCTCCTCGCAAAGATCCGCCCGCACCAGGGCATCGCCATTGGACGCCTTGTAGCCCTCATTGAAGAGCAGGTAGAGGACCTGAAGCACCGCATCGAGCCGCTCGGCGAGCTCGTTCCCCGACGGGATTTCGTAGGGAATCCGCAGGTCCTCGATCTTCTGCTTCGCCCGGGTCAGACGCTTGGCCACCGCGGCCTCGCTGGCAAGGAAGGCACTGGCGATTTCCGGGATGCCAAACCCGCACAACGTTTTCAGCGCGAGTAGCGTCCGGTCATCGTGCGGGATCTGCGGGTGGCAGCAGGTGAAAATCAGCCGCAGCCGGTGATCGCGGATTTCATCGTCGAATTGCGGCCCCTCCTCGGGCAGTCGCTCGAGTGAGGCGGCGATCTCGTCCTGCTTGTCGTTGAAAAACTTCTCGCGGCGCAGCAGGTCGAGCGCGCGGTTTTTCGCCGTCTGCATCAGCCACGCCGCGGGATTCGCCGGCACCCCATAGTAGGGCCAGGTCTGAAGCGCTCGGATCAGCGCCTCCTGCACCACATCCTCGGCAAGCTGCAGCCGGTGGACGCCGAAGATCCCGGTGAGGGCGGAGATCATCTTGCCCGCCTCCTGCCGGAACAAGTGCTCTGCCAGGCGCGGGATCTCCGGTGACGCGGCGGGGTCCATCAGGCCAGCGCGTGGGCTTTCGCCTCCTCAACCATGCGGGCGGCCGGGCACGCCGGAGCCACCGGGCGCACTTCGACTTTCAAGCCATACGGCAGAGCCGGGCACATCCGCGCGATGGCCAGCGCCTCATCCATGGTGGTGGTCTTCAGCATGAAGAAGCCGCCGATGGATTCCTTCGACTCGGCGAAGGGCCCATCGGTGTGCGCGTCGCCAGTGACGACGTGGCCTTCACGCTCAAGCGGGCTCGCGGCGACGATCATGCCCTTCTGCTGGAGGCCATCGAACCACGCCGTCCAATCGCCCATAATGCGTTGGATCTCCTCAGGCGCGAGGTCGCGATGCCAGTTCGTGCCGCGGAATAGCAGCAGGTGTCCGTTGTTGGTGTCGTGATTCATGGGAGTGAGCTGTTAGATGGAGAATCAGGCAGTCGCGGTCTCCTTGGAGGCGGACACCAGCGTGGTGAAGCCGCCGTAGGCCATGCGCTTGCAATCGAAGGGCATCGCGGAAGGATCTTCCATCGAGCAGGCGAGACGCGGGTCCTTCATGACCGCGGCATTGATGGTGTCACGATCTTCGCGGGAAGGATAAGTGATCCACGCGAAGACCACCGTTTCATCCGGACTGCAGCCGGCGATGGTCCTGAATGAAGTGCACTGCTCCGTTTCGAGGTCATCGCCGACGCATTCGCGGTAGTCGAGCGCGCCATGGTCCATCCACACCTCGGCGGCGACGAGGGCGAGTTTCTTGTAGGCTTCGATCTTGTCCTTGGGAAGCGGGACGACAAATCCATCGACATAGAGGCTCATGTTGATCGTGGTGGTTTGAGGTTTAGATACTTTGCGATTTCATGGAAACGACGAACGGGGTGTCGAATCCGGGACACGGAACGCGAAAAAAGCATCGAATCTCTTCCGTGTCGAACTCCGTCGACGTGGTTCTTGAGGCCCGCGCCCGTGAAGGAACGTTCCTTTCCACCATGGCAAATCGCTGACCGGCAAAGGCTTCAGCCAGTTTCCCCGCGGTGCTTCCGGGTTGGCACCTTCAAGAACTCCTCCGCACCACCTTCTCCAAGTACTGCACCGACACGCCCTCCAGCGCCAGCGACACGTCATTGTGTCCGAAGCCCTTGAGATCATTGTGCCAGAGCATTTCACCGGTCTCCACCGACAGGCAAAAGAGATGGCCGCTGCATCCAGCGAAGACCTGGCCATCGCGCAGAATCACCGACACATCCTCGCCACGCGTGGAAGAGATGAGGCCGCGGGTCTTCAACTCGGTGGCCCACAGGATTTCACCGGTGGACGGATCGAGGGCCGCGATACTGCCGTTGGTGCCGATAAGAAGCGGATTCATGGGGCCGCATCCAAGCGCAGCCGCCCGCGAAAGTGGAAGGGAAAATCCCCGTGAGATTTCCATGGATCCGGCTGTGAAGCACCGCGCTGACACCAGCCCGGCGACTTTCGGCTCGCGTTGCCGCTGGCTTGCGGCAGTTTGCAGGCGTTAGATCGGCCTCATGAGTTCGAAGCCATCCCTCGACGCCCTCCGCATCGATCGCCCGTCGCACCCGGAAAGCCGGGGCGGCTTGTGGTGGCTGTGGCTTTTGCTGATCCTTGCTGCCAGCGGCGCGGGGTGGTTCTTTTGGTCCAAGAAAGCCGCCGTCCCCGTGGTGCAAACCATGCAGGTCACGGAATTCAAGAGCGATGGAGCCAGTCGAGCGACCTTGCTGAATGCCTCGGGCTACGTCACAGCCCGGCGCTCCGCCACCGTCTCGTCAAAGGTCACCGGAAAGGTCACCGAGGTGCTCGTTGACGAAGGCATGGAGGTGAAGGAAGGCCAACTCCTCGCCAAGCTGGATGACTCCAACGTCCAAGCCGCCCTGAAGCTCGCCGAGGCCCAACTTGAGGCGACCCGCACCGCCCTCGAAGAGACCCGCTCGAACTTCGACCTCGCGGAAAAGGAACTCGCGCGGGCGACCCGGCTCTCCTCCAGCGGAGCCTCCAGCCAGTCCGACCTCGACCGCGCCGATTTCCTCAGCAAGTCCCTCTCCGGCCGCCTGCGCAAGCAGACCGCCGACATCGCCGTGGCCGAGGCCGAAGTCGCCCAGTGGCAGCAGCAGGTGCAGGACAATATCATCCTCGCGCCCTTCGGCGGCGTCGTGACTTCGAAGAACGCCCAGCCCGGCGAGATGATTTCGCCGATGTCGGTCGGCGGCTTCACGCGCACCGGCATCTGCACCATCGTGGACATGGCCTCGCTCGAGATCGAGGTAGACGTGAACGAGAGCTTCATCAATCGCGTGAAGGCCGGCCAAGCCGTCGAGGCGACGCTCGACTCCTACCCGGAGTGGAAGATCCCCGCCAAGGTCATCGCCATCATCCCCACTGCCGACCGGCAAAAGGCCACGGTGAAGGTGCGCGTCGGCTTCGAGAAAATCGACCCGCGCGTCCTGCCGGACATGGCGGTGAAGGTCGCCTTCCAGAGTGACGAATCCGCGCCCGCCGGCAAGTCCCTGACCATCCCGAAGTCCGCCGTCTTTGACGATAACGGCACCAGCATCGTGTGGGTGATCTCCGGCGAAAAAGTCGAGCGCCGCGCCGTATCCATCTCTCTAACAGCAGGCGACCAAACCACCCTATCGGCCGGGCTTTCTTCCGGGGAAACGATCGTCACTTCCACCAGCGGCACCCTCAAGGATGGCAGCCGCGTCCAACTTTCCAAACGATGAGCGCACTCGTCAGCATCCAGCAAGTCAGCAAGAACTTCCGCCGCGGCTCGGAGGACATCCACGTCCTCTCGAAGCTCGACCTCGAAGTGCAGGAGGGCGAATTCCTCGCGCTCATGGGACCATCCGGCTCGGGGAAATCCACCCTGCTCAATCTCATCGGCGGCCTCGATCGTCCGAGTTCCGGCAGCGTGGCCATCGGCGGCCAGCAGATCGACCAACTGTCCGAGCGCCAGCTTGCCGCATGGCGGGCACGGCATGTCGGCTTCGTCTTCCAGTTCTACAACCTGATGCCGACCTTGACGGCGGAGCGCAATGTGGAGCTGCCACTGTTGCTCACCCACCTTTCGAAGTCCAAGCGCAAGGAGCACGTGAAGGTCGCGCTCGACGTGGTGGGACTATCGCACCGCACCAAGCACTACCCGCGCACGCTTTCCGGCGGTGAGCAGCAGCGCGTCGGCATTGCCCGCGGCATCGTCACCGACCCCACCATCCTGCTCTGCGACGAGCCGACCGGCGACCTCGACCGCAAGTCCGGCGATGAGATCCTTTCGCTGCTCCAGGCGCTGAACAAGGAGCACGGCAAGACCATCATCATGGTCACCCACGATCCGCATGCCTCGGCGCGGGCAAGCCGGACCGTGCACCTCGACAAGGGCCAACTCTCCACCGAGGCGTCCGCATAAGATGAAATACCTCGCTCTCGTCTTCAGCAACCTGAAGCGCAAGAAGCTGCGGACTACGCTCACGTTGCTTTCCATCTTCGTCGCGTTCCTGCTCTTCGGCTTCCTCGCCGCGATCAAGGCGGCGTTCCTCGGTGGCGTGGAGATCGCCGGTGCGGACCGCCTGATCGTCCGCCACAAGGTCTCGCTCATCCAGCCCCTGCCGCAGAGTTACGAGGCGAAGATCGAGGCCATGCCGGGCGTCGATGCCGTCGCGGCGCTGACCTGGTTCGGCGGCATTTACAAGGACCCGAAGAACTTCATCGCGACCTTCCCGGTCGATCCCGACAAATATCTCAACGTCTATCCCGAGGTCGTGGTCACGCCCGATGTCCTGGCGAAGTGGAAGCAGACGCGCCAGGGTGCCATCGTCGGCAAGACCACCTTCGACCGCATGGCCAAGAGCGAAGGCTGGAAGATCGGCGACAAGATCCCCTTCACCTCACCGATCTGGGGACAGCCGGAAGGCCAGGACCAGTGGAACTTCGAGATCGTCGGCACCTATGCCGCGGGCAAGAAGGGCGCTGACGAAACGGGAATCATCTTCCGCTACGATTACTTCGAGGAGGCTCGGCAGGAGCGCAAAGGCATGGTCGGATGGTTCGGCGTGAGGGCGAAGAGCGCGGATCAGGCCGCGGAAGTCGCCAAGCGCATCGACGAGCAATTCGCCAACTCGCCCTACGAAACGAAAGCCGAGGCCGAAGGCGCATTCGCCGCTGGCTTCGCGTCGCAAGTCGGCGACATCGGCAAGATCGTGGCCGGGGTGGTGAGCGCGGTGTTTTTCACCATCCTGCTGGTCGCCGGCAATACCATGAGCCAATCCGTCCGCGAGCGCACCGAGGAGATCGGCGTGCTCAAGGCGATGGGCTTTCCCAACGGCCTCGTTCTGGTGCTGGTGCTCATCGAGTCATGCCTTCTCGCCTCGCTCGGCGGTCTCGCCGGTCTCAGCGTCGCGTGGCTGATCACGCTCGGCGGCAGCCCCGCGCCGCAGATGCTTCCCGTCTTCGTCATTCCCAATCGCGACCTCATCATGGGAGCGGCCTTCGCCATCACCCTCGGCCTGTTCGCCGGAGCCGTTCCCGCGATCCAGGCGATGCGCCTCCAGATCGCCACCGCGCTAAGGAGGAACTGATGTCTTTCCACCGATCACTGATCACCGTCCACCGATCACCTCTGCCATGAACTGGCTTTCGCAAATCTTCGCCGTCGTCGGCTACAACCTGCGCACCATCCCGGAGCGCAAGGGATCCGCGCTCACCGCCGCGGTTGGCATCGCGGGCGTGGTGCTCGTGCTCGTCGGCGTGTTGGCCATCGCCGCGGGCTTTCAAAGGACCCTCAACTCCAGCGGGGCGAAAGACGTCGCCATCGTCCTTCGCGCCGGTGCGGACACGGAGATGAACAGCGGGCTTTCGCGCGATGAGGCGCGGCTGATCGCCGAGGCCCCCGGCGTCGCCCGCAATGCGGCCGGGCCGCTGAGTTCCCCCGAGCTCTTCGTCATCATCAACCTGCCCAAACGCTCCACCGGCACCGACGCCAACGTGCCGTTGCGCGGGGTCAGCGCCGCGAGCTACGACGTGCGGGGCAAGGTCGAACTCCTTCAAGGCCGTCGCTTCGAGACCGGGAAAAACGAGATCATCGTGGGCAGCGGTGCCGCGCGCTCCTTCGCCGGCCTCGACCTCGGCAACGAAATCGAAATCGGCAAGAACAAGTGGAAGGTCGTCGGCATCTTCAGCGCCGGCGGTGGCTCTGCGGAGTCCGAAATCTGGTGCGACTCCAATGTACTGATGCCCGCCTACAACCGCGACGGCTACCAGTCCGTTTACGCACGCCTGAACGACCCCGCGTCGTTCAACGGGTTCAAGGACGCGCTCACCATCAATCCGCAGCTCAAGGTGAAGGTCCTCACACTCGATGAATTCTTCGCGGAGCAATCGACCATGATGACCGAGTTTGTCACGGGCATCGGCGTGGCGATCGCGGGAATGATGGCCCTCGGCGCGCTCTTCGCCGCGCTCAACACCATGTATGGTGCCGTCTCCGCCCGCACCCGCGAGATCGCCACCCTGCGGGCACTCGGCTTCGGTTCAGGCGCCATCGTGATTTCGGTGCTCGCCGAATCCATCGTCATCGCCCTCGTCGGCGGCGTGCTCGGGGCGGGTGCCGCCTGGCTCGCCTTCGATGGCTACCAGGCCTCGACCATCAACTGGCAAACCTTCAGCCAAGTCACCTTCGCCTTCGCCGTGACGCCCGTCCTGTTGGTCACCGCGATCGTCTGGGCCACCATCCTCGGCCTGCTCGGCGGATTATTCCCCGCGATCCGCGCGGCCCGGCTGCCGATCGCCGCAGCGCTGCGGGAGACCTGAATCCCGATGAGAATCTTCATTTCCACCTTCCTCCTCGGAGCTCTCCTTTCGTCCGCCGATGCGGGCGAATTCTCGCGGAAGGCACCCTTCGAGTCAGTCGAAGATTTCGTGGAAGCGGCGAAGGGATTTCAGCCCGCCGCCTCCGGGAGTGACCTGTCGGTGCTGTTTACCGTTCCCGAGTTGGGACAATCGGAAGACCCGCAGGACGGCAAACCGGTGCTCGCCAAGACCATCGAGTCTTGCGAGGCCGTGTGGGCGAACGACTCCCACGCGCTGGTTTTCGTCAAAGCGCTCCCGCCCACCGAAGCAACCCGTTCGGTGACGGGCGTGCTTTTCCTGCTCCAACGGACCGGCGACTCGTGGCACATTTCGGACAGCCGCCAGTTCACCGCGACCGGCAAGGATGCCGGAATTTCCGCGAAGCTCACCGCGGCGACGGGCAGCGGCCCCGATCGCCTCGGCACAGAAGGCTTTCCCCCGGTCGTAACCATCGCCGAGTCCCAGGGAGGACGGGGCTATTCCTACGATCTCAGTGCCTCCTACACGCTCCGGGCATCGAAACTGGAGCGTCTCGACCTGAAATGAGCCGAAACGGCAGGCGAAAGCAGCCCTGACCTCCCTCCCCCAGTCCCGGGGAATCCTGTTGCCAGCCCTAGCAGCCCCCGCCATCGTGCGGCGCGGCATTTTTCCGATGAATTTCTTCCAGCGTCTCACGTCCAACCGCCTGCTGGGACCAGCCGACTCCGGCCGGGCAGCTTCCGGGATGCCGGGAGAACCTATGGAGGAGGCAGAGGACGAAGCCCTCGTGAAGCGCGCGCAAGCGGGCCACATGAAGGCCTACGACCTGCTGGTCACCCGGCATCGAGGAAGAATTTACGCCATGATCCGCAATATGGTCAAAAACGAGACAGATGCCTGGGACCTCTCCCAAGAGGTCTTCATCAAGGCGTGGCAGGCCCTGCCGCGCTTCGAGGCCAAGGCACGCTTCTCGACCTGGCTCTACCGGATCGCTCACAACGCGGTCTACGACTTCACTCGCCGTCGCCGGCCAGAGGGGGGGGACGAGATCAACGACGAGACTTTCGCCCGCGACCGCATCGATCCGGCCGCGGTGGCAACTCCCACAGAATCCCGCAGCCCGGACGACGCGCTGGCCGGCGACGAACTCCGTGGTAAGATCGAAGCAGCCCTCGCCAAGCTTTCTCCTGAGCACCGCGAGGCAGTAATCCTGAAAGACGTGCAAGGTCTCGCGTATAAGGAAATCGCCGACGTCATGGAATGCTCCCTGGGCACCGTGATGAGCCGACTCTTCTACGCCCGCCAAAAACTCCAAACCCTCCTGAAGGATGAATACGACTCCCGATGAAGAACGGCTCGCCCTCTGGGTGGAAGACGAACTCGACGCCGACGCGCTTGCCGCAGTGGACGCTTGGGCTGCCACGCAGCCGGAGTGGTTGGAGCGGCGCGAACAGGCACGGCAGATGAAGGCCCTCTTGAGGGGAACCCTGCCGGCCACCGAGGAGCCGCCCTACGCCGAATTTTTCAACGCCCGGATCGCCCGCGAGATCGGACGCGAAGCCGCGGCTGCCGCACCGGTTGCGCCCATGGTCCAGACGCCCGGAAAAACCTGGCGCTGGTTCCTTCCCGCGACCGCGGTGGCGGGGATGGTCCTTTGCTTCTGGGCTGGCACGCGAATCACGCCGCCAGCCGTCAATGTCGCTGCCCCGAACACCCTGGCTCCGGTATCCGTGGCGTCAGTGCCGGTCCTCTACACCCCGGAGAGAGGTGTGAAAGCCGACTATTTCGCCTCCGCGTCGGCCGACGCCATGGTCATCGTGCTCGATGGGGTGGCAGCCATCCCTGACAGCTTCGAAGTGCCCGATACTGCCGCCACCGGTCGGACTCCCGGCGAATCCACCGCCGACATCGATCCGCCGACCCGATGAATCGCCGCGATCTGATTAGCCTTCTCTGGTTAGCCGGCTGCGGTCTTTCCGCTGCGCAGGCGGACCCGGGCAAGGACGTGATCGGCATGGTCACTGTAACCGTGTACCAGGGCACCAACGGCAATGCTTCCGCGGCCGGCCAACGGGCGAAGGCAGCGGACCCGGCAATCGTCAAGCGGCTCGCCGGTGAGCAGAAGCTGAAATTCACCCACTATCTGGAACTCGGCAAGGACACCAAGCCGCTGTTCCGGAGCTATGAGAACTGGGCCCAGCCGTTGCCGCCCAGCGACGAGATCCTGCTGCGCTTCGAGGCCCAGAGCATCTTGTCAAAGGAACGGCGTCGCCGCCTCGACATCGAATTGTGGCTGAGCCGTAAAAAGATTCTCAAAACGGACGCCGCCATGGAGCCCGGCAAGCCACTGCTGGTGCTGGGTCCGGAATGGCGCGGCGGGCGACTGATCATCGCCGCGGAACTTGCGCCGCCGCCTGCCAAGGGCAAGTAGTCCCGCCATGAGAGCCCTGTTGATCTGCTGGTTCGCCTGCTGCCTGCCGCTCGTCGCCGCTACTCTCAAGTTCGACGAGACCACGAAGGAGGTCACGATCGGAGATGACCAGAAGACCGCCACCGTCGACTTCCCCTTCAAGAACGGCAGCGCCAGCGACGTCGTGATCGAGAAACACGCCGCGGACTGCCCCTGTGCTGCCGTTGGCGTGAAGGACTCGAAGCTCGCTTACAAACCCGGCGAAAGCGGCACCATCCGCATCGTCTTCGACTTGGGAAAGGTTCCTGAGACCGTCGATAAATTCGTTTCGATCTATCTCAAGGGCGACCGGGAAGACCATCCTTCCATCAAGCTCACCACCCGCATCATCATTCCCGTTCTCGTGGAGCTTGAGCCCAAGTCAGTGATCTGGGAGGTGGGTGACAATCCGGAGCCGAAGACGGTCACGGTGACCATGAACGGCAGCGAGCCGATCAAGCTCCTTCCCCTGTCCGGCACCGATTCCCGGTTCAAGCGGGAGCAGAAAACGATCGTGGAGGGCAAGAAATACGAAATTGTCATTACGCCCCTCTCGACCGAAAAGCCCGGCATGGGCGTGCTCCAGGTCGAGACCGACGCCGCGTCCGACCGTCGTCCCTCCCGCCCGGTTTACATGCTCGTCCGCCAGCCCGCGCCCACGCCCGGCCAAGTCGCCCCTGCGGCAAAATGAGGGCGATGGCCGCTTGATCAGCACCCCGGGGCTTGCGCCACGTCCATCCAAGCGCCAATAGTCCCGCCATGAAAGTCCTGCTGATCTGCTGGCTCGCCGCCTGCCTGCCACTCGCGGCTGGCACGCTGAAGTTCGAAAAAACCAGGAAGGACGCCGTGGTCGAGAACGACCAGAAGACGGTCACCGTCGATTTCGACTTCAAGAATGAAAGCGACAGCGACGCCTCGATCGAGAAATACGACGCGGGCTGCCCCTGCGCGACGGTCGGAGTGAAGGACTCGAAGATGACCTACAAGCCGGGCGAGACCGGCACCGTGCGGATTGCCTTCGATTTGGGGATGGTCCCGGGTACGATGGACAAGGCCGTTGCCATCTACATCAAGGGAGACGCCGCAAACCATCCTTCCGTCACCCTCACCAGCCATATCGTCGTTCCCGCCCTGGTGGAGGTGGAGCCAAAGTCCCTGATGTGGGATGTCGGCAGCAAGCCGGAGCCCAAGACCGTCACGGTGACGATGAAGCACACCGAGCCGATCAAGATCCTCTCGATGACCGGTGCCGATCCACGCTTCAAGCAAGAGCTCAAGACCATCGAGGAGGGCAAGAAATACGAGATCGTGATCACCCCGGCATCCACCGAAAAGGTCGGCATGGGCGTGGTTCATCTGGAAACCGACTGCAAGTTTGACCGCCACCGCTCCCAAAGGGTGTTCATGGTGGTCCGCCAGCCGCTGGCCAAGAAGGATTCAGCCGCGGCCGTGAAGGCACCATGAGAACGGCAACCGAACTGGCCCTGGTGCTTGCCTGCGCCTCGCTCGCGGCGCTGGCCACTTGGAAAATCGCCGGGCCACCGTCACGGGCGGTGGTGTGCGATCCCGCCAAGATTGCCCCGGAGGAAATCTGTCTTGCCACCGTCCAAGCCGAGTGGCCGGCCGGTTCCTTCCTGTGGGTCGATGCGCGGCCTGCCGCGGAGTGGAAGCTCAATGGCATCGCGGGCTCGGTCCCGCTCACGCTCACCGGCGAGACCTCGTTCGACGAGCAGGTGGAGGCCTCGCTCGAAAAGCTGGGCACCGCCCAACGCGCGCTGGTCTATTGCGGCAGCGCTGGCTGCGGGACCAGCAAGGAAGTCGCGAAGCGGCTGAAAGGTCTCGGCTTCATCCCGGAAGTCCGTGCGCTCCACGGCGGCTGGGACGCCCTGAAGCACGCCGGTCTGGTCAAGGATTCCAGTCCGGCGAATTGATATCGATCAGCTCGAGATAAGGCATCGTGGGATCCTCCTTGTGATTCCACTGGATGGTCACGGTGGCAGGCACGCGAATTCCCCAGCGGATCGGATAGTCCGGCTTCTCCACCATTTCGCGGAAGCGTGAGTGGTTCCCACAGTAGGAGCGGGCGGTTTCCTTGCCGAAATTGCTGGAGAGCAGTTTGAGCGTGAACTTGCGGTCGGCATTCGGGATGCCGTCCTCGTGGCAGCCTATCACCGGCTCCAGGATCACATGGAACCGCGCCGGGTCGTGGTTGTTCGGCTGCCGGGTGAAAGCCGCCAGCCGCCCGCCGACGAGATCGAGGAAGGCAGGCAAAAAGACCTTGGGCGGCTGATTGCCCCGCTGGCGAACCAGCACGGCGAAGTCGGTATTCGGCCGGCCCGCGACAAAGAAAGAGACCCGGTAAGGATAGTCGGTGAAGCCCTCCAGCGAGTTCTCCCGCGGCAAGTCCGAGAAGACCTGCGACACCTCGGCCAAGGGTCCTTTCAGAAGCGTTTTCTCCAACTCCTGAGCACTCGCTTCCGGTTCGACCATCTCCGCCCGGGTGGCGGCGTCCTTCGCCTTCAAAAAGGCGTCGAGCAGGTTGTTCGCGGCGACAGCGGGCGAGATCTCATCGACCGCTGACCCCTGTGTCGGAGGAGCCGGCGCTTCCTCGACCGTTATCTTGCTCTCCCCTCCACGACCTAGTGTGGGCGACGGGATCCTTGCCGCCGGTTGCTCGCCTCGCGATGCGATGACCAGTGGAGCCTCCGCATCCTTGAGCCTGCGCACCGGGCCATCGGGGTAATAGAAGTACAGCAGCAGATAAACCAGCACGCCGGCCGCGGCGATGAAGGAGGCCGGCAGTAGCGAATGGAATACTCTCCGCGGGCGTGAGCCGCGCGAAAGGTAAGTGACCTCGCGTGGCCTCAACCCATCGTCGGCAGTGGTGCGTTTCGGGGAGATCGGTGCAGGGTGACCGCGCTCCGGCAACTGTCGCGGCTCAGGCCGGATCTTCGGGCCTTCCGGAACCAGTGGCGCCTCGATTGCCACCGGTGGCTCGGGATCCTCTTCCGACTCCATCGGGGCGGTGATCGCCTCCCGGCATTTCGGACAAGGCCCCGACACTCCCGCCAATCGTGCCGGCACGTTCAGACGAACCTGACAATGGGGGCAGTGGAAAATGATCGAGGCAGCAGGAACCATCAGGGAGGTGAGTATCCGACGTGCGGGACGCTACCGGAAGTGCCCGATAGCGTCAACGGTCGCCTGCCCCGCCGGGCACTCAATGGTCCATCGGGCTCTCGCCGGAAGCATCGCCAAGGTGGGTAGACTTCTCGGGCAGGAACTTCTTGAAGCGCGATTTGTCGATCGCCTTCATGTAGGCTTCCTCGGGAGAAATTATGTTGGCCTGGAGCTTCTGCCAGATCGCCTCGTCCATGAACTGCATCCCCTCGCCCTTGCCGCCGGTGATGACGTCATAGAGCTTCTGGGTGGCACCTTCACGGATGATCGCGGCCACGGCCGGCGTCGCGAACATGATCTCGTGCACCGCCACGCGGCCCGGCTTGTCACTGCGCTTGCACAGGAGCTGCGCCAGCACCCCGCGCAGCGAGGCCGCGAGCATGGTGCGCACCTGCGACTGCTGGTCCGACGGGAACACGTCGATGATACGGTCGACCGTCTTGCGCGCGTTGTTCGTGTGCAGGGTGCCGAACACCAGCAGGCCGGTCTCCGCAGCCGTTAGCGCCAGCGAGATCGTTTCGAGGTCGCGCATTTCGCCGACGAGCACGATGTCCGCATCCTCACGGAGCGCGGCACGCAGACCATCCGAGAAGGACGGTGTCTGGATCGGCACCTCGCGCTGCGTGATGATCGACTTCTTGTTGCGGTGCACGAACTCGATCGGCTCCTCAACGGTGATGATGTGCCGGTTGAAGTTGATGTTGATGTAGTCCAGCAGCGCGGCAAGCGTGGTGGACTTGCCGGATCCGGTCGGACCTGTCACCAGGACCAGGCCGGAACGGATGTGGCCGAACTGCTTCACCACCTCCGGCACGCCCAGCGACTCGAGCGACATGATCTCGGTGGGGATCAACCGGAAGACCGCGCCGAGGCCGTTGTTTTGCTTCAGATAGTTGCAGCGGAAGCGCGAGTCCTCGTCCATCGCGTAGGCGAAGTCGAGGTCACCGGTTTCGAGATACCTCTCGAAAGCCTTGGGGTCGCAGATTTCCTCAAGCATTTGCCTCAACTCCGGCCCATGCATCACCGGCTGGTCGGGGATGGGGGTCACCGACCCGTGAACACGGGTTTTCGGCGGCTGGCCTTCGGCCAGGTGAAGGTCGGAACCCCGGTTGGCGACGAGGTATTGGAAAAGCGTGTCGATGCGGGCCATGGGAATTTTCCGGTCGAAATCAGGATTGGAAGAAAGTGCGCATCTGGATCTTGTCCTCGCTGCGGAAGAGCGCTTCTTCCTGCGTGATCAACCCCTTGATGTAGAGTTTGCGGAGGGACTCGTCCATGGTGATCATGCCGACGTTCTTGCCGGTCTGCATGATGCCCGGGAGCATGAAGGTCTTGCCGTCGCGGATGGTCGCGGAGACGGCGGCGGTGTTGACCAGAAGCTCGAGCGCCATCACCCGTCCATTGCCATCGGCGCGCGGAACGAGCTGTTGGGATAGGACGCCGCGCAGCGACTCCGAGACCATGATGCGGATCTGTTCGCGCTGATCGACCGGGAACACGTCGAGCACACGGTCAAGGGTCCGGGGTGCGTTACCGGTGTGGAGCGTGCCGAGCACCAAGTGACCGGTCTCCGCCGCGGTGAGCGCCAGCGAGATCGTCTCGAGGTCGCGCATTTCACCCACCATGATCACGTCCGGATCTTCCCGCAAAGCACCACGCAGGGCTTTGGCGAACGACTCGGTATGGGTGTGCACCTCGCGTTGGTTGACGTGGCAGCCCTTCGATTCGAAGACATACTCGATCGGGTCTTCCAGCGTCAGGATGTGGTCCTCGCGGTCCCTATTGATGAAGTCGACGAGCGCCGCGAGCGTCGTCGATTTGCCGGAGCCGACGGCACCGGTGACGAGAATCAGGCCGTTGTGATAGCGGGTCAGCGGCGTCAAGTGCTCCACGGGGAGATTGATCTCCTCCATCGTCTTGAGCTGCGTGTTGATGATCCGGAAAACCATGTCGTAGCCGAGGCGCTGCTTGACCACGGAAGCGCGGAAGCGGCCCTCGGGATTCGAGTAGGCGAAGTCGACGTCACCCTTCTCCTGGAGGCGGTTCCATTCCTTGTCTCCGAGGAAAGAGCGGGCAAGGCGCTCGGTCTCCTCCGCGGCGAGCGGCTCGTGGTCATGCCAGATCGGCAGGAGCTGGCCGAACCGGCGCCACGCCGGCGGGAAAGCGGTTGCAAGGTGAACGTCGGAACAATCGTATTGCCGGCCCAGCCGGAGGTATTCATCGACGTGATCTAGGACGCGGTGTTCGGACGACATGCGGGCTTGGGTTAGAGCGGGAAGATCCGGGGTTGGGAAGGGGGAATTCTGACTGTGATTCAGCGCGACCGGACGTTGTCATTACCGGGTATCACAAAGCGCTTGCGGAGTTCATTCATGGCCCATGTCTGCAGGGCGGGACGGGCCAAAGTGAAGGCTCCGCCGATGGCCAGACTCCAGAGGCTACGGCGCACCACCTTTTCCGGCACGGGCTCGGACGACGACTTGCGGCCCTTGAACAGGAAACTCGCCAGCAGACCGGCACCCAGCGAGCCGCCGAACCAGGCCAGCGGCTTGGACATCACGGAATCCTTCACCCGCGCCGGAACATCCAGACGGTGACGCAGCACCGCAAACTCGTGCCCTACGGTGGTGCGAGAGGCGGCGATCCGGGCGATCAGGGCTTGTCTTTCAGGTTCAGCAGCCATTGGCGGTCCTTGAGCAGTTCAGCTTTGGAAATCGAAAACATCGGCGGTGTCGGGCGGCGCAGCACCGCCACGATGATCCCCGCGATGACCAGATTCAGCACGGCGGCTCCAAGTGCGACGAAGTGCCACGGAAAGTCGCCCGCAGCGGCAACCCAGCCGATCAAGCCGGCCACACCAGCAAGCCAAGCGGTCATCGCACAGCCGGCGACGATCCCGGCCATCACGCCCTTCCGGGCTGCTTGCTGACCTGCCTCGCGGGACTCCAAGGCGAGAAGTTCCATCCGTGCGGAGACAAACTCCACGGCGGACTTTCGCCAGGATGAGGCCGGCCGGGCCTCGGGATCGGGGGCATCACTCATGAGATCAAAGGGCCGCGGCCGCGCCTGCGGTCAGGCGCGCTCCGCGGCAGAGGGCAGCACCGGGTTTCAGCGGCGGGCAATCAGGCCGATGAGGAAGCCCACGCCAAGCGCCCCGAGCACGCAGCGGGTCGGGTGCTGGCGGATGTAGTCCTCGGTGGTGATGTGCAGTTCCTTGGCCTTCACCCGGGTCTCGCGCCACTGATCGTCCGCGACACTGCGGAATTCGCGGGCTTTTTCCGAGGCCACGGTCTTGAGGTTCTCGGCCTTGTCGGCCGCGGCGCTCTTGAAGGCGAGGGCCTTCTCGCTGGCGACATCGCGGAAGTGCTGCACGGTCTCGACCGCGCGCTCCTTGATGGCCTTGGCTTGGTCGCCCGCCTGATGGGCGAATTCCTTGGCCTTTTCACCGGCGGCGGCGCGGAGGTCGTTGGCCGCTTGGCCGACGGACGGACCAGTGGTGAAACCCGCTTCAGGATCGAGGGAACCGGCGTTGGCAAATGGATCGGACATGACAGGAATGGATTGGAGTTAGATGGAAATGGGAGCGCTACGCGCTTGGAAAAACGCTGGCACTGTTGTCAGCCTCGCGCAAGGAAGGATCTGCCAGAAAATGCCCCGCTCAACGCGCCTCCACCGGCCTCACATCGCGTGCCCGCGGAGGTGCCAGCAGGCGCTCCTTCTCGCTTTCCGGCGGCGAGGTGAACATCACATTGTCCCACTTCGGCTCCTTCAGCGGCCCGATGCCGCGGAACTGGAAGAGCCCGTAAAATGGCTTTAGCGGCAGGGTGATCACCCCCAGCAGGCCGCGCGCATTCATCCGAATCGTCATTTCCAAGGTCAGCCGGTTCAGGTCGGCGGTCGCGTCCCCCGTGAACACCAGCGAGGGCGTGGTCGTCAGGAAATCGTCGGTGCGCATCACCCCCTCCTTCACGCTGAAAGTACAAAACGCATCCTTGGCCTCCTGAAATCCCGCCTTCCGGCTGGCCAATACCGCTGACAGCACCGGCGACAGCGGACCGAAAATCGGCACGGCGAACAACTCGCCCTCCTCCAAGGCGATCAACCCCTCCCCGTTCAAGCCTGCCGCCGCTTCGCCATGGTGGTCGAACTCAATCCGTCCCGTGACAAATCCCTTGGCCTTTTTCTCGAACCCGCAAGCCGCCGATAGCTCCGGCATGCTCAGCCGGGTCCAGTCCAGCTCCCCCTTCACCCGCGTCCGGCCTTCACCCGGCAGGATGTCGAATTTCCCTCTGACCGGTCCATCGAACAGGTCGAAGGTCAGGTCCCGCACCTCCGTCATGCGGGGCTTTACCTGGACCTTCGTCTTCAGGCCGGAGAGCAGCAGATCCTTGCCCACAAAGCGGTAGGACACCAGTCCCGCGGTGCTGCCATTCACGCGGAAATCCGTCTTCCCCGAGCCGCGCTCGAAAAGCCCGATCACACCTCCCCCGCTCAACTTCGGCGTGGTGTGGAAGCGATACTCCTCCAAATTATCGGCCACCTTGGGCAAGAAGCAGCGGAGCACCGGTGCCGGCCAGAAATTCCCCTCGATCCCGTCCAGCGTGATTGTCGCCGGCTCGCGGTCCCAACGCACTCGCTCGACCTTCGCACGACCGGTCATGGGGCCGCCGTGCTCCTTCCTCATGGCGTAGTTCGCGTAGTCGAATTCCACCTCGCCTTCGGTGAAATCCAGGAAGTCGTGATTGAGGTTCATCTTCACACTCCCCTCGCGAAATGGCGTGCCCTTGTAGGCCATGTGGGTCGCCCGCACTTCGCCCTTCGCGGTCCAGTCGTGCTTGTCATTCCGGTTGATGCGTCCGGTCACGTGCGCGTCGACCTTGGTGTCGTCCCGGTCCTTGAAATCCGCGAGCACCTTCCCCAGCGGATGCTTGTCGAAGAAGCCCTGCCACACGCCCATCCGCAAGTCCGTCGAGACGTCGTAGCGAATCATGTCCGGCTTCGCGAGCAGACGCCCGCGGAGCGTGCCGTCCGGCCGTGTCACCACCAAATTGTCGAGGAACACATTCGCGCCATTCCATGCGACATCGGTCTCCACCCGCGACGCCGAGTGCCCTTGGAAGCGGAGGTGCTCCGCCATCAGGTGCCCGGTCACATGGATCGATGGCTTGCCGTTCTCCGGCCACTTGAAGTCGCCCCGCGCCGATAGCTGTGGCCGCGCCTGGAAGCTCACCTGATCGAGCCAGCCCGGCGCATCGAACTCCTTCAAAAGAACCGGCAATTCCAGATTCGAATTCGCCTCGAAGCGTCCCGACCGGTCCGCCATGTCGTATTCCATTCGGCCCGCCAGGGACCCGCCTTCGTCCTCCAGATGCAGCGACTCCAGCACCAGCAAGCGGCCGCGCATCTCGCCCTTCGCTTCGAACTTTTTCAGGGACACGCCACCATGCTCCAAGGCCCCGCTTTTCACGAAGACATCGGCGCGCACCGTCTTCGGGTCATCCAGATCGCCTTCCACCCGTAGCCGGATCACCGGCGGCGCGGCGGCATCGAACTGCCACGGGTCTAACAGATCAATCACGCGGGTCAGTTGTTTGCGCCGGTAGGCACGTGCCTGTTCGTTCTCGAACGGCGTGCCCGGCGGCCGCTGGCGGTAGCCCAGAATCAGCGCTTCAAACTCCAGTTGGATCCCTTTGACCTCGCCCTTGGCATTGATCACCTCGAAGCGCCGCCCCCCCGGCATCAGCACCCGGCCGCTGGCATTCTCCACTTCCAGCACCTTCGACTGTGGGTCCTCCGGATCGGCCGGCAGCGACAGCGATCCGCCCTTCAAATCCAAGCGCTCCACGCGGACTTCGCCGCGCGCCAGCTTGGTCCGATCCACATCCACCATGACCTCCCGCAACCGTGCCAGCACCCGCTGGTGGGTCGCGTCTCCATAGATCGTCACCTCATCGGCCTCGACCCCCTGCAGCGGCCAGTATCGCAGACCCGCGATGTCCGCGTGCAGCCCCTGCTTTGCCAGCGCCTTTTCGATCTCGCCGCGCCACGAATCCGGCAGACCGGTCTGATTCGCCCACCACAGGGCACCCGCCGCCGCCAGCAGCCCGGCGAACACCAGCAGCGCCAGCAACGTCCGGACTTTGTGAATGATGCGGATGCGCCTCACGCCCCGGGAGAATGACGTTCCAAGGTCAAAGTTCCAAGTGCCAAGAAAGGCAATCGCTACGGAGCACTTTGGCACTTGCACTTCTCCCCCGGAACTTTTTCTTCCCGCTCGTGCGGTTCATCGTTCTGGGCAGCGGCAGCGGGGGGAATGCGACGGTCGTCGAGGCCGGCGGCATGCGCCTGCTTGTCGATGCCGGACTTTCGGCCAAGCAACTGACCGACCGGATGAAGGCCAGCGGCATTGAGCCCGCCAGCATCAGCGCCGTCCTGCTGACCCATGAGCACGGCGACCACGTCCGCGGCCTGCGTGTGCTGATGAAGCAACTGTCCGCTCCGATCTACGCCACTCCATCCACCACCCGACTGATTCGTGACGGCGGTATCGAGGCCGGTTCGTGGAAAATCTTCGAATCCGGCGCCCAGTTCCACTTTAACGGCCTGTCCGTCCAATCATTTGCCGTACCGCACGATGCGGTGGAGCCGGTCGGCTTCGTCTTCCGCCACGAGGAGAAATCCTTCGGCCTGTTGAGCGACACCGGCCACGTCACCAAGCTCATTTCGGAGCGCCTCCGCGGCGTCAACGCGTTGTTTGTGGAGGCGAACTACGACGACGCCCTGCTGGAGGCGGACACCAAGCGCCCATGGTCCACCAAGCAGCGGATTTCCTCGCGCCACGGCCACCTTTCCAATGCCCAGACGGCCGCCTTGGTCGCCGACCTGGCTGCCAACGGCCTGCGCCGGGTGGTTCTCGGCCACCTCAGCCGCGACTGCAATTGTCCGGTCGCCGCCGCCACGGCGGTGAGAGGAAGTCTTGCGAGCGTGGAAATCGTCTGCGCCGAACAGGACCGGACTTGCGGCTGGTGGGATTAAGTGAATCGCCACTCGCGATTTCTGGTCACACCACGACACCCGGGCAAATTGTTGACTGAATACCGTCATCAATCCGTATTTTTCACCCGTGAAACTGACTGCTTTACTCTCCTTCCTTCCCCTCGCGCTGATCGCGGCGGAGAAGCCGAACATCGTCCTGATCTACGCGGACGACTTGGGATTCGGCGATGTCTCGTGCAATGGCGCGACCGCCGTGCAGACGCCGAACATCGACCGCATCGCCAAGGAAGGGATCAATTTCACCGCCGGCTACGCGACCTCCGCGACCTGCACTCCGTCTCGCTTTTCCCTGCTCACCGGCAAATACGCGTGGCGCCAGGAGGGCACCGGGATCTTGCCCGGCGATGCCGCGCTGATCATCGATCCCGCCCAACCGACGCTGCCGGGAGCACTGAAGAAGGCGGGCTATCGCACCGGCGTCGTCGGCAAGTGGCACCTCGGTCTCGGCGGCCAGGAAGGCGTGAATTGGAACCAGCCGATCGAACGGTCGCCGAATGCCGTCGGCTTCGACTTCTCCCACATCATGGCCGCCACCGGCGATCGCGTGCCCTGCGTGTATGTCGAGGATGGCAAGGTGGTGAACCTCGACCCCGCCGACCCGATCGAAGTCTCCTACAAGACCCCCTTCCCCGGTCTGCCGACGGGTGTCAGCCATCGCCAGGACCTGAAGCTCGACTGGAGCCACGGCCACAACATGGCGGTGATCAATGGCATCGGCCGGATCGGCTACATGAAAGGCGGCACCAAGGCCCTGTGGAAGGACGAGGACATGGCCGACCATTTCTCAGCGCAGGCGGTGCGATTCATCCGCGAATCTAAGGACAAGCCGTTCTTCCTCTACTTCGCCCTTCACGATCCCCACGTCCCGCGGGTCCCCCACCCGCGCTTCGTCGGCAAGACCACCATGGGACCGCGCGGCGACGTCATCGTCCAAGCCGACTGGCAGGTCGGCGAGGTGCTCAAGGCACTGGATGAGCTCAGGCTCGCAGAGAACACGCTGGTCGTCCTCACCAGCGACAATGGCCCGGTCATCGACGACGGCTACAAGGATGAGGCCGTGAAGGAACTGGGCACCCACAAGCCCGCGGGGCCATTCCGCGGCGGCAAGTACAGCCTCTACGAAGGCGGCACCCGCGTGCCCACCATCGCCCGCTGGCCGGCCCGCGTGAAGCCCGGCAAGACCAGCGCTGCCGTGATCAGCCAGATCGATTTCCCGAAGACCTTCGCCGCCATCGCCGGCGCGGAGGCAAGCTTCCCGGACAGTCACGACTTGTCGGCAGCCCTGCTCGGCGAGTCGGAAAAGGGTCGCGACGAAGTCATCGAGCACGCCGGCCAACTCGCCATCCGGTCCGGTGACTGGAAGTTCATCCCCGCGGGTCAGGGCGCGAAGCGCAGCAAGGCCACCGACACCGAACTCGGCAACGAGCCCACCGGCCAGCTCTTCGACCTCTCCAAGGATCCCGGCGAGAAGACCAATGTCGCAACGGCTCATCCCGAGAAAGTCGCCGAACTGAAGGCGAAGCTGGAAGCGGTTCGCTGAATCAAGTCGTCTCGCAGGAGAGTCGCCGATACGCTGCTTCCATGGATAGTGAGGAGATTCAGAAAGCAGCATTGAATCCTTCGCAGTATCAGCAGGCGCCTTTCGCAGCCGATACGGACGAGGGCTCCAGCGAAGCGTGGCAACGGATCGAAGAGATGAAACGCGATCCTTCTGCCGCTAGGACTTGGGATCAGATCCGGGCCGAACTCGGAAGGTGAACTGTGGACTACCCTCCCGCCGCGATGGTCACGATCTCGATGTTCGCGCCATTGCCCACCGCGGTGATGGCGTAGTCGGCGGGAAAGACCGGCTCACGGTCGAGTTCCACGACGACCGGCTTGCCACCGAGGCCGAGGGCATCAAGCAGCGAGGAAACGGTGAAGGCGGCCGCGTCGAAACTGCGGGAACTGCCGTTGATGACGAGGTTCATGATTCGCCGGGATGGGTCGAGGCCGGAGGCCGTGAAAGGAAAAGCTCGGGAGTAATCCGGATGATGCCGTAGAGCGTGATCACGCCGAGCACGGCCGGGTATCCCCAGCCCATGTGGTTGTTGCGCAGGATATTCCAAGTCCAGTTTTGATCCACGTAGAGGAAGATCGACGCGGCGAAGGCGAGCAACATCACGAAGGAGTAGCCGAGCAGCCAGTGCCGGGCCCGCGGAGTCGCCGCGACCCGCGCAAGGAACGCCGCCAGAACGAAGGCGACCAGATTGGTCGCAGCAAACAGTCGCAGGTCGAAGATCAGGCTGCGGTAGCTATCCTCCAGGCGTCTCCTCAGATCGGAAACTCCTGAGATGAGCGAGTCCACCGCCTTGCGGGCCAGCGGGTGATCGATCTCCGGGAAATCAAATGCCTTCGCGCGCTCTGCCCCACCCTCCGCGAGGCGGCCTAACCAATCCTCAGGAGCAGCCCGGTAATCGGCCAGCTCGGACTCAAGGCGTTCGCGGACCTTGCCGCGGATCAGTTTTCCAAGCACCGGACGCTCCAGCGTTTCCTGCAGCCTGGTAGCGAGAGGATCGGAAGCCCCTCGTGACTTCTCGATGGCGGCCGCGCGGGCCTTCGACGTGATCACGCCCTTCGCCACGAAGGTGGACACGAACAGTGCCACCGACAGCGCGGCTCCCGCCAGATGCAGGGCGATGAGCAGTTTCCGGAACATTGCTCAGTGAGCCAGAATCGACTCGTCCCAATCCTTCCACACGGGATCGAGCTGCTTGACCCGCAGCATCGCGGCGACTTCCGCGGCGCTGCGGGTGTCGTCGATCTTGAATTGCTCGGTCGCCTTCTCGCAACCGGTGACTTTCTCCAGCTCCACACGGCGGCCTTTCACGGTCAGGTGAAGGTCATCGCTGCCGGCACCGGTGTAGCCGCCGGGCTCGGTGCGGGCTCCGGCCGACATGTGGGTCACGCCGAGCGGCGCCAGGGAATCGCGAAGGGCCGCAGGCTCGCGGGTGGACAGGACGATCCCCACCTGCGGGAAGCAGACTCGGAAAGCGGCGACGAGTTGAACCAGCACGCGATCCGACAGGTAAAAATCGGGGTCCGGCTGATACTGGTAGTTCCCCGCGTAGGGCTTCATCCGCGGAAAGGCCACGGTGAACTGCGCCTTCCAGCAGTGCTTGTAGAGGTATTCGAGGTGCGCGGCGAGCGACAGCGCCTCGTGCCGCCAATCGGCCAGGCCGAACAGCGCGCCGATCCCGATGCGCCGGAACCCACCGGCGTAGGCGCGCTCCGGGCAATCGAGCCGCCAATCGAAATTCTTCTTCGGCCCCGCGGTGTGCAGGCGGACGTAGGATTCCCGGTGATAAGTTTCCTGATAAACCACCAGCCCCTCGGCCCCGTGTTGGACAATCTCGGCGTACTGGTCGTCCTCCATCGGACCGACTTCGAGGCCGACGGTCGGAAAGAGGCCCTTGATCGCGTCGATGCACTCCTGGAGATAGCCGTCGGAGACGAATTTCGGGTGCTCGCCGGCGACCAGCAGGATATTGCGGAACCCGAGACCGTGAAGGTAACGCGCCTCGCGGACGACCTGCTCGACGGTCAGCGTCACCCGCAGGATGCCATTGTCGCGGGAAAAGCCGCAGTAGGAGCAGTTGTTCACGCACTCGTTGGAGACGTAGAGCGGCGCGAACAGGCGCATCGTGCGGCCGAAGTGATGGCGCGTCAGCCGCTGGCTTTCCCGGGCCAGCGCCTCAAGATCACGGTCGGAGGCGGGCGCGATGAGCCGCTCGAAGCGGCGGAGCAGCGGGGACTTGCGTTCGAGGGCAGCGGCGAAATGGGCGGAAAAACTCACGGACGGCGGAAGCATGGGACCGGGAGCCCGCGCCGTCAAAGCGGGATACCGCGAGCGACGGGATCGGGCGCCTTGCCGCCGGAGCTTGCCAATCCCTCGCGCGACCGCTTTCCTCACCCGGACTCCCGGCCCCATGACCGATCGCATCGTCTGCAAACCCACCCCTTGGTTCCTGCTCCGTGCGGCGGCGATGCTGCTGATGTTCGGCATCTTCTCGGTGCTGTTCTTCCGCGACGGCAAGTGGGGCTATCGCGAGCAAAACCTCGTCTATCATCTTTCGAAGGCCTTCGAGCAGGCGAAGAACGAGTTCAAGGAAAAGAAGGACCAGATGACGCCGGTGGACTGGCGTGCTTACGCCGCCAAGCGGACCATCGATTTCACGCACATCGACAAGGAATCGAAGCAGGTCATCGCGACTCCGGTCCCGGAAGGCACGCCGGTGCCCATGCCCTGGCCGGAGATCCTCGGCGACTACGAGGCGATGAAGGCCGCGCCCGACCAAGGGCAGGACAAGCTCTTCAACGACTATCTCCTGCAAACGAACATCAAGAAGGAAGCACCCGAGGAGCTTTTCACGCTGCGCAAGATCAATGAGCAGTGGGTCGTCTTCTGGTTCTGCCTGGTGCTTGTGCTGGGCGCGCTTTTCATGCTGCTGCGCACGATGGGCCGCAAGATCGCGATCGATGGCGAGGCCTTCTATCCGGCCTCCGGCGGCAAGGTCCCCTTCGCCGATCTCGCCCGCCTCGACCTGCGCAAATGGGAAACCAAGGGGCTGGCCTTTACCTGGGCCAAGACCCCGTCCGGCGGCGAGCGCAAGCTGCGGATCGACGGCCTGACCTACGGCGGTTTCAAGAAAGAAGACGGCGAACCGGCGGAGCAGCTGATGCGCCGCCTGAAGGAGAATTTTTCCGGCGAACTGATCGAGTACGTGACCGAGTCGGAGGAGCCCGCGAAGCCCGCCGTGCCGGGCTCCTGAGGCTGCCAGATCCCAGCGTTTTTCGGGGTTGCCAAGGTCCGAAGGGATCGTTAAGCCCTCCCGCACAGCTTCAACTACCAAGCACACCCCAATGTCAGAAAAGAGCATCGAAGACCGCGTGAAGGACATCATCGTCGACCAGCTCGGCGTCAACGCCGACCAGGTGACCCTGGAGGCCAAGTTCATCGAAGACCTCGGTGCCGACTCCCTTGACACGGTCGAACTGGTGATGGCCTTCGAAGAAGAGTTCGAAATCGAAGTCCCGGACGAAGAAGCTGAGAAGCTCCAGTCCGTGGGCGATGTGGTGACCTACATCAAGTCCCAGAGCTGAGCGCCGCCGCTCGCGCTTTTTCCCGAAAGGGCGGACTCCCCGGTGAGTCTGCCTTTTTTTTGCACACGACCGGAAATCGCGGACGCTGCCGCCGCCCGATGCACTCGCCCGACAACATCCAATACGCGCTGGAGACGACCCGCGTCCTGCTGGAGCCGGACCGCCGGATCGACACCTTCGGCGACACCCGCTTCGAGTTCCTGTTGCTCAGCGAGCTGATGGATCGGACGGGTGAGATCCGCCTGCGCACCGGCGAGGTGGAGGCGATGCGCCCGCGCATCCTGCGCCCGGATTCGATGCAAGAAATCGAGCTCGAAGGCTTCGGCGACAAGGCCCGCGAGCGAATGGACGCCTTGATCGAGAAGCTCAAGGCGGAGGGCAAGGATCTCGCCTTCCTGCGCTATGGCTTCCGCTTCCGCAGCGGGAAGGTCCACGAGGAAATCGTCCACGACTCGCTGGATGCCGTCCGCGACCGTGTGCTGGAGGAGGCCCGCCGCGTTGGCAACCCCGCCAAAGCGATCATCGAGGGTGTCGACGACGCGTGGGAAGTATCGGTTTTCAAGTTTGCCTTCGAAATGATCCGCCAGTCGTGGCCGATCAATCGCTTCGATCTCCACAGGCGAGGCCTGCTCTGATAGAACCCGTCGCGAATGCGTCTCTGGACCTTGATCAAACTGGTGGCGGGCGCGGTGGTCCTTGCGGTCACCGTCTTCACCGGCCTGCTGGTGTGGCATGTCCAAAACGAACCGCTGGACGGGATTTTCTCGGAGCTGGTGCCGGTGCAGTTCGACCCCAAGCCGGTGGTCGCGCTGCCCGAGGCAAACGCCGACCTGCCCGAAATCGACCCCGGCGCCAAGGTTTTCGAAAAGGCCGCCGAGCTGATTGCCATCGGGAAGCTCGAGGAGGCGCGTGAACGCCTTCGCAACGTCGTCAGCATTTACCCCCGCTCGAAGGCCGCGCCCGAGGCCCGTCGCATCGTCGGCGAGATGAACCTCGATGACCTGCTTTCCGCCGTGCACATGGACGGCAAGGCGATCCACATCGTGCGCCCCGGCGAGTCGTTCCTCGGCATCGCCGCCAAGCACAACACCTCGCTCGACTGCATCATGCATCTCAACGGGCTGATGGACCTCAAGGGCCTCCAGCCAAGCGAGGAACTCATCGTCATGCCGCTCGAACTGCGGGTGATCGTCGAGCCCGGCCGCAAGGCGCTTTCGCTGTGGAAGGGCGGCCAATTCATCAAGGAATATCCCCTGCTCTCCGCCGATGTCGGCTCGCTGAAGGACGGCCTGACGACCAAGATCTCCTCGAAGTCCGGACTCGACGGCGACCGGCGTGTCACTCCGGGCATGAAGGATTACCGCGAGTCCGAGAAGGTCTTCTCGCTCGAAAAGACCTCGCTCCAGATCCGCTCCTTCCGTCCCGCAGCCAAGCGCGAGGACGGCGACAATCCCACCACCGCCCCCGGCTTTATCCTCTCCGAGGAGGACGCCGAGGAACTCGCCCTGCTCTTCCGCCCCGGGAATGAGGTGGAAATCCGTACCACCGGCCCCTAGCCTCTCCCCGCCGCCACTTTCACTTTCACCGACGCATGCAACTGTTGGAATTCGAAAAGCCGATCGCCGAGCTTGAACGCGAGCTGGAAAAACTCCGCCTCAAAGCGGTCTCACAGGATATCGACATGTCCGCCGATATTGCCAGCATGGAGGCCAAGTTGGCTGAAACCCGCCAGACGATCTATAACAACCTGACCCCTTGGCAACGCGTGCAGATCGCCCGTCATACCCAGCGGCCCTTCATGCTCGACTACATCGCCCTCGCCTTCACCGATTTCTGTGAACTGCACGGCGACCGGCGGATTGGCGATGACCACTCGATGCCCGGCGGCTTTGCCCGCATCGCTGGCCGTCGAGTGGTGGTCATCGGCCACCAGAAAGGCCGCAATACCAAGGAAAACCTCCATCGCAACTTCGGCAGCGCCCATCCCGAAGGCTACCGCAAGGCCCTCCGCCTGATGAAGCTCGCCGAGAAATTCGGCCTGCCGGTCATCGCGATGATCGACACCCCCGGCGCCTACCCCGGCATCGGCGCGGAGGAGCGGAACATTGCCGAAGCGATCGCCTACAACCTTCGGGAGATGATGCTGCTCAAGGTCCCGGTCATCGCCGTGGTTCTCGGTGAAGGAGGCTCCGGCGGAGCCCTCGGCATCGGCGTGGCCGACCGCGTGCTGATGTTGGAAAACGCCTACTACTCGGTGATCAGCCCGGAAGGCTGCGCCGCCATCCTTTGGAAGCACCGCAAGCACGCACCCGACGCGGCGGAGGCAATGAAGCTCGCGGCTCCGGATCTTTTGAAGCTCGGTCTGGTTGACGGCGTGATCGCCGAGCCGAATGGCGGCGCTCACCACGACCATACCGGCACTGCAGCCGCCCTGAGCGAAGCGATCCTGTCGAATCTCGACGAACTGAGCAAGCTGACCACCGCGCAACTCCTCGACGCGCGCTACGCCAAGTTCCGCTCCTTCGGTGAGTGGGAAGGCAAGTGATCTTTACGTAGTATACTCAGGTAGCGGAACGACTTCGTCGTTCCGGCGGGGTGCGGACCGAACGGGCCTACCGCCGTCGATTCCCCGTAGAGCATCGCCCAGCCCAAAGCTCGCAGATCTTCCGCAACGTTAAATCCCCGCTGCCCAAAGCGCCGCGTGGATCTTGAAATCTAGCAGATAGCCTGCGGCTTCCTTCTCCTTCAGCCACGCCCGCAGCTCGCGGCGCGGCACGAGGTGCACCTTGATGTCCTCGTGCTCGGTGCCGCCGCCATCGTGCTCCTTCACCAGATCCGTCGCGAAAAACAGGTGGCTCAGCTCCGATGTCATCCCCGCCGACGTCGGCGAGGCCAATAGCAGCTCGATCTTTCCGGCGCGGTAGCCCGTCTCCTCCAACAGCTCGCGCCCCGCCGTCGCCGCAAGATCTTCCCCGCGGAATTCATCCTCATCCCCTACCAGGCCCGCCGGGATTTCGATGACCTTGCGCTGCACCGGAATCCGGAACTGCTCGATCAAAACGACCTCGTCGTCCGGCGTCACGGCCAGGATCCCGACCGCAGCGTCGGCGTTCGGTCGCTTGGCAAAATCCCAGTGGCCGATCCGGTAAAGGCCCAGCCAGCGGGTTTCAAACAAAGTCTCGGGTTCCGTCATAAGTGAAGAATGGTTGGCTTGCGGGCGTATCAAGGGCACCTTTCGCCCGTTACGAACGATGTCGCGCCACGATTTCCAAATCCCCGTCACCTTCAAGCACCGCGTTTGTTTCACGCGCGATGCCTTCGCGGCGGGCAACGCTTTGTTAGGTGAAATCCTCACCGAAGGCGAAGGCCGGCGGGTGCTGGTGACCATCGAAGAAAGCGTCGCCAACGCCTGGCCCGAGTTGGCCCGGCGGATCCAGACTTACTTCGCCGACCTCGGTTTCGACTGGCGCGGCCTGCACATTCTGCCCGGTGGCGAGGCCGTAAAAGCCGATGATGCGCTGGTTCACCGCGTCTGGGGTCTGATCGACCACCAGCACATCGATCGCCACTCCTACGTCATCGTCATCGGCGGCGGGGCCTTCCTGGATGCCGTCGGCTACGCCGTGGCCACCGCCCACCGCGGCGTGCGGCTGGTGCGCTTCCCCACGACCACCCTTTCGCAGGATGACAGCGGCGTGGGCGTGAAGTGCGCCATCAATGGCTTCGGCAAGAAGAACTGGATCGGCGCCTTTGCCGTCCCCTTCGCCGTCATCAATGACTTCACCTTCCTCCACAGCCAGGACGAGGAAACCCGCCGCGCCGGCCTGATCGAGGCCGTGAAAGTGGCGCTGGTGAAGGACGGCAGCTTTTTCGAGTGGATCGAGCAGGAGGTCGAGAACCTCGCCGCACTGGTGCCCTCCGCCTTGGAGGAATGCGTCGAGAAATCCGCGCTGCTCCACGCCCGGCACATCGCGCAGGGCGGCGATCCTTTCGAGACCGGCAGCAGCCGGCCGCTCGATTTCGGCCACTGGTCGGCCCACAAGCTGGAACAGCTCAGCGGCTTCACGCTCAGCCATGCCCACGCCGTGGCGATCGGCGCGGCGCTCGACACGCTTTACTCGGCGCGCTGCGGACTGCTCCGCGAATGCGTCGCCGAACGGGTCATCGAGGTGATTTCCGGCCTCAAGCTCCCGCTGTGGCACGAGGCGCTCGACCTCCGCGACGCAAACGGCCGCCGCTTCGTTCATCTCGGCTTGGAGGAATTCCGCGAGCACCTTGGCGGCGAACTCACCGTGCTGCTGCTACGCGATGCCGGCGTTGGCCAGGACGTGCACGCGCTCGACGAAGGCTTGGTCGATGCCTGCCTTGATTCGCTCCGCGAGCGGGAAGCCAGCGTGGTCCGCACGCTCCGCGTGCGGCCGTAAAAATGTAGCGGCGCGTCTATGACCGTCGCACTTCAGCGGCATGTGCCGCATCCCTGCGCTCTCAAAATCGGAAGTCCCACCATGCGGCCAATGCCGCCAGCTTCCGACCGACCCCACCCATCAGTCCCCGTCCGGCTTCGTCAGATCCTTCATCGGGCTCGCCGGATAGTGGAAATCCTCCGGCTTGTCCGGCTTCGCGGGATCGAAGCGTGTCACCTCCGGCCGCAGTTGCTTGGCCAATTCCGGGATCTTCGTGCGAATGCCCTCCACCACACACTTCGCGAGTTCATAGCTGCCATAATTGTTGTGATGCGTGCCATCTTGAAACGCAGCACCGACCTTGTCGCCCAGCGCCTGATAGAGCGTCCGGCTCATCGCGTGGAGATCTACCAAAGCCACGTCCATCTCCTTCGCCACCGAACGCACCGCATCGGGATAGCCTCCCAACGTGTCGCTCTTCACGCCGCCCTTCCGCTCCATCGAGGTAATGAGCACCGGCGTTCCGCCCAACTCGCGGACCTGCTTCACGATCGACGCGAGGTTCGAGCGATAGGTCTCAAGCGCATCCGGCCGCTTGTCCTTCATGTCGTTGTGGCCGAACTGCACCAGCACGTAGTCGCCCTTCTTCATCGAGCGATAGACTTTTTCAAACCGCTTCGCGCCAAGCGAACTGCGGATCGATTCCCCCGACTCCGCATGATTGGCCACGGCAACGCCGGGACCAAAGAAACGCGGCAGCATCTGGCCCCACGAATTCCACGGCTCCTTGGACTGGTCGGTCACCGTTGAATCGCCGAGCACATGGATCACCGGCACCTCCACGACGCGAATCTCCACCCGATCCACATCGGGCTTCGGGCCATTGAATTCCAGTGTGATCTTGTTGTCCCAGTGGAGATACGGCTTCTCACGGTCCTTCAGCTTCACCGCGCCTCCCGGAAATGCGGGCTGGCGCACATGAACCGTGAACCGCGAGGTTTCACGCACGGCCTCTAACATCAGCCGCCGTGACTCGGACTTCACCGTCAGATCCACTCCCTTGGCCGGCACCACGGTCACCTCGTAACAACCCTCCGGCACGGCGAGGGAAAAGAAGTAGCCGCCCGCTCCCGTGACGTGATCGGCCTCCTCGACCGGCTTGCCGACCAGATCGAAGCCGAAGCCTTTCGCCTCCTCGTAGCGATCACTCGCGTGCACGGCGGTGAATCCGGCGGCAGGTTTGCCGCCGCCGAAGTCAAATTTCCACGGGCCGGTTCCGGCTTGGAGCGGCAGGGCGAGAAGCGGAGCAACGAGGAAGAGGGGCAGGCGCATGACCAAAGCATGGAACGGTCCATGCCCGCTTGTCAGATTACCCGTTCGGGGCAATGGGTAGCGTCACCGCTCCGGGTATCTTGCCACCATGACGCCGCGCCATTTCCGCCAATTGCTCGTGCTCTTCGCCGCCGCGCCGCTCCTCCTTTCCGCCGACGACGACCGGCCGGTGGTCGATGACTCGCAGGTGAAGAAAGAGGTGCCTGCGTCCCCGCTACCGACACTCTGGATCGCCGGCGATTCGACCGTGAAGAACCAGGGCGCGATGCGGGGCTGGGGGCAGGATATCCCCACCCTGCTCGACACCACCAAGATCCAAGTCGTGAACCGCGCCATCGGCGGACGCTCGTCGCGGACCTTTTTCACCGAAGGCCGCTGGGACGACATCCTCAAGACGATGAAGACGGGCGATATCGTGCTGGTGCAATTCGGCCACAATGATGTCGGAGCACTCGACGAGCGCGGGAAATTCCGCGGCTCCGTGAGAGGCATCGGCGAGGAAACCGAACAAGTGAAGAAGCCCGACGGCAGCGTGGAAACCGTCCACAGCTACGGCTGGTACCTGAAGCACTTCGCCCGCACCGCGAAGGCGAAGGGGGCGGTGGTGGTGCTATGCTCGCCAGTGCCGCACAAGAAGTTCGACCGCGAGGGCAAGTTCGTCCGCGACTGGGATCAATGGCGCGGCTGGGTGAAGGACTGCGCCACGGCGGAGGACGTGCTTTACCTCGACCTCGCGGAACTCGTCGGAACCCGCTACGCGGAGATGAAACCCGCCGAGGTGGAGGCCCTCTTCGCCGACAAGGGCACCCACACCAACGCCGCGGGCGCCATGCTCAACGCGCACGCCGTGATCGACGGGCTCAACCTGCTGTCGGACAATCCCTTGGCCAAGTTCCTGCCGAAAGCCGCTGGCACGCCGCCTTGACCCGCGCCCAAATCGGCGCAGGCTGCACTCAGCGGATGTCCACCCATTTGAAGACCCTCCAGGCCCATGCGAAAACGGCCCTCAAGCCGGCAGTGCAGGGCCACCTCTCCCCGGCCGAGCGGATCGCCCTCTACAAGCGCTTCCTGAAAATCGAGGAGCACCGCATCAAGCTGCGCCACCGCGCCGGGGCCGGCGGCTTGGAAATCGCCAGCGCCCGCGCCGAGCTTCTCGACGTGGTGCTGCGCTCGCTATTCGACCTTGCCCTGTCGAAGCGCAAGGAAGCTCCGGTGCTGGCGCTCGTCGCCGTCGGTGGCTACGGCCGCGGCACGCTCAATCCCTGCTCGGACATCGACCTGCTGTTCCTGCTACCCCGCGCGTCTAACAAGCTGCCGGAGGACCTTACCTCGTTGATCCAGGAGATCCTTTATCTGATGTGGGACGTCGGCTTCAAGGTCGGCCACGCCTGCCGCTCGGTGGCGGAGTGCCTGGAGCAGGCCAAGGCAGACCAGGAAAACAAGACCGCGCTGATCGAGGCGCGCATGATCGCCGGCGACAAGAAGCTCTTCACCGAGTTCCAAGGCCGCTTCGACAAGGAATGCGTGACGAAGGGCCAGCAGGCGTTCTTCGATCTGCGTCGCCAGGACCTGCGCAGCCGCCACCAGAAGTATTCGAAGACCGTCTTCCTCCAGGAGCCGAACGTGAAGGAAGGCTGCGGCGGGATGCGCGACTACCACAATATCCGCTGGGTCGCCCGGGTGAAACGCGGCTCCGCCGACCTGCGCGATCTGGTGGATGACCGCCTGCTCACCGCCCGCGCCTATCGGAAAATCGAGACCTCCTACGATTTCCTCAACCGCGTCCGCAACGAGCTCCACTACCAGGCCGGCCGCGCCAGCGAGCAGCTCACGCTGCGCCTCCAAGGCGTGGTTGCCACGAATTTCAACTACCCCCACCGCAGCATCCTCCGCCGCACGGAGGCATTCATGCGGGACTACTACCTGCACACCCGGTCGCTCTACCAGCACACCGGCTCGCTGATGGAGGCTTTCGAGATCGAGCAGGACGAAGACTCCGCCGTCACCGGGCTGAAGTCGTTCCTCATGCTACGGCCGAAAAAGCGGGAGGAATTCGACGGCTTCATCGCTCGCGACGGACGCATCTACCCGACGGGTAACGAGATCTTCGAGGAGGACCCCAACCGCATGATGCGGATGTTCCAGCACTGTCAGTTGCGCGGCCTCAAGCTGAGCCCGCCGATGCGCAAGCTGATCAAGGCCCACCGCGACGCGATCGACCGCCCATTCCGCTATTCCAAGACGAATCGCGACACCTTCCAAGGCATCCTCGAGCGCAAGGGCGACGTGGCCCGCACGCTACGGCAGATGCACCGGGTCGGCTTCCTCGGCCGTTACCTGCCGGAATTCGGCGCGCTCGATTGCTTGGTGCAGCACGAGTTCTTCCACCGCTACACCGCAGACGAGCACACCCTCCGCTGCATCGAGGAGCTCGACGCGCTGGTCGGCACCGAGGACCCGAAGAAGGAAATCTACCGCCGTCTTTTCCACGAGGCGGAGGATCCTTACGCGCTCTACCTCGCACTGATCCTGCACGATACCGGTCGCGCCGAAAACGTCCGCGAGCACACCGACGGCTCCGCGATGCTGGCGGTCCGCCTTTGCAATCGCCTCCAGGTCCACGGCCCGCGCCGCGCGCTCATCATGTATCTGGTGGACCACCACCTGACCTTCTGGCGCTTCGCCACTACGCGGAATATCGAGGACCCGGATGTGGTTTCCGAGTTCGCCCGCATCGTCAAAACCCCGGCCCGCCTCGACCTGTTGCTGCTCTTCACCTACGCCGACTCCAATGGCACCAACTCCGAGGGATGGACGAGCTGGAAGGAGACCCTGATGCTCCAGCTCCACGCCAGCACCCGGCTCTTCCTCAAGGAGGGCAAGGAGCGCTATGCCGCCTCCATCCGCACCGAGAAGAAGGCGCTCAAGGATGAGGTGAAAGCCCAGATCAAGGAAGAGAACGAGGATTTCGTCGAAGAGCACTTCCGCCGCATGCCCGAGGCCTACTTCCGCTTCCGCGATGCCGATGCGGTGGCGGCCCACGTGAAGGCCGTGATGAAACTCGGCCCGAAGGCGGAGGAAGACACCTTCGAGTGCTCGCTCCAGTGGCTCGATAGCCCGGAAAAGGGCTACACGGAAGTGGTCATCGCCACCCACGACCGGCCGCTGCTGCTGGAGAAAATCTGCTGCGCGCTGGCCTCGGAGGAACTGAACATCCTTTCCGCGGACTTCTTCACCCGGGCTGACGGCATCGTCCTCGATATCTTCCGCGTCTGTACCACGAATTTCGAGCCGGTCTCCGACCTCGCCCTGCGCAAGCGCCTGTCCTCGACCTTGCGCGAGGTCGGCCTGCTGGAGAAGTACGAGCACGCCCGCTATTTCCGCCGCAAGCCGAACCTGCTGCGGCCAAAGGACGACCACGGGATGCAATTCCCGGTGCGCGCCTACATTTCCAACAACCTGCACCCGTCCTTCACCGCGATCGAGATCCAGGCCGTGGACCGCATCGGTCTGCTGCACGATCTCTTCCACGCCATCAATACCCACGGCCTGAACACGGCCAACGCGCGGATCTCGACCGAGAAGGGCGCGGCGATGGACACCATCTACATCACCACCCGCGACGGCAAGAAAGTGTCCGATGAGGCACTTTTGAGCCGTCTACAGGACAGCATCGAGGACCTTATTGGCAAAAAAGACCAATAAAGCATCGCTTCAATCGATTGTTTACACGCGATTGTGAATGGATGTGAGTAAGTTTCTCGCATCGATTCCATTTCTTCCTCGCCAAAACCTCTTTGCCGGACATTTTTCACGAACCTGAGCGGTGGCCTTTTGGTTGTCGTTCAGTCAGCGGAGACCCAAGCGCTGCCATCCCTCGCCACTGAGTTCCGGGGGGGACTTCAGACGATGGACCGGCCCTTACGGTTCCCGCGAAAAACCAGAAAAGGCGTGAGTCGAAATTCCGGGGGGGATGACGGCTCACGCCTTTCTTCTTTCCATGGCGGCGCGTCCGCCACCGCAGCAAAGTGGCGGCACCCGTCGCATCAAGCTGCTGACCGCTGAAAAATCACGCGATGCAACTCATGCCGCCAAAGTCCGACGGTCGCAGACTGCCGAAAAGCTCAAGGAGCCTTGGCAAACGGGTCAGCCTCGAGGCGGTTGTTGACCTCGCGCGGCATCCAGGTCCAAGGATCGACGCCCTTCTCGGTGAAGACCGCGAGGCCGATCACCCCGACATTGCGATGGTCGCCATGGGCGAGATTCGCATAGGAGCCGGCCACGGTGGAGAACTTGAAGCGGGCCACCGTTTCGGGATTGGTGCGCCAGCCTTTCACTTCCAAGGTCTCGTCGGGAGCGATCACATAGCCACGCTTTGAAAAAGACGCTGGCTTGCCATCAATCACGTCGAGGCCATCGACGCTGAGCACAATCTCAAGCCGGCTCTTGCAGCGGTTCTTCAGGACGATGGAGTAGTTCGAATCGTGTTTTCCCACCACGAAACGCCGCTCGTCACTGGTCCATGTCTTGTAGGTCGGCAGGTATCCGAAGCCACCCTTGAGACCCCACTCGAGCTTCTCGCCCGCGACAGTTTCGAGGGAACTCATCTTCCATTTGGAGCCAGTCATCGCCTCGATCCCCTCGCGGTTGTTGTAGAAAACCACGCCGGTGCCATCGGGCTTCGAGGTCTCGCGGGTGAATGCCTGACGATTCCATGGAGATTTCACGGACTCGCCGAAGCCGGTCGCAAGACCGGGACGCTCTTCTGCCGCCCTTTGACGGGGCTTGCTTTGCCGAGGCTTGGAGTCTGCTGAGGCAGCAGGCTTTGACCTATCCGTGTTGTTGAGGATCGCATCGATGCTGTTGCGGTCGACTTCTCCCAATCCGCTGCGGTTTCCCGCAGTGACGATGTTCGTGACGTCCGTGCTCGGATCCGCGGGAATCCCGGGAATGGTCGCCGCCGGAGTGCCGCCAATAAAATCCTCATTGGTGCGACCGGGTGGACCGGAAGGAGCTTGCGAGGCACATCCGGACAGCCAAAGGGCGGTTGCCGTCGCTGCGAGAAAGAGTCCCCCGCCCCGCTTGCGGGACGCCATCGAGTTCACATTCCATTTCATGGTGCTGAAAAACCAGCATTTCAGCTTTTGCCCGTCAACTTCATTATGCTGCTTTTCCAACATTTAAATTGCAGTTTTTCCAGCATGGATCTATTTCCCTGCCATGAGCAATGCGGAAAGTCTGGCGAAGCGCGAGCGGCAGGTGATGGACATCCTCTACCGCAAGGGTGAAGCGACGGCCCAGGAAGTGATGGAGGAGATGCCGGAGCCGCCGACCTATTCCGCCGTGCGAGCCCTGCTGGCGACCATGATGGAAAAGGGACTGGTCGAGTTTCGCAAGGACTCCCGCCGCTACGTCTATCGCCCCGCGGTGCCGGAGAAGAAGGCGAAGCGCTCCGCGCTCAAGCAGCTCCTCTCCACCTTCTTCGAAGGCAAGCCAGAGAAGCTCGTCGCCGCGCTGCTGGACCCGAAGGACCAGCAACTGAGCGATGAAGAGATCGAGAAGATCCGCAAGCTGATCGATCCGCAATGATGCTCGCCACCGCCATCTTGTTTTCGCTGATCGCCGCCGCGACCGTGTGGTTCGCGGGCCGGCGGGATGAGGCTCGTGACCCCCGCCTGACCTTGCTGGCGCTGGGGCTGCTGGCGGTGTTCCCGCTTTTGTTTTTCCTGCCGGAGTGGCAGGTGCTGCCGCACGCGGATGCCATTCAGGAAGGATCGTTGGATATCGGGGCATGGCTGCCGTGGATCTGGGGCGCGGGTGTGCTCTTGTTCTCCACCCGCCTGGTCGCGGCGCTGGCCGTCCTTCACCGCTGGCGGCGGGATTCAAAACGCATCGAGGCCCGCGAGGCCGGCGATGCGCTGGTGGATATCCGCCTGTTAGATGGCATCGCAGGACCGGTCGCCGCCGGGATCCTCAAGCCGGTGGTCTTCGTCCCCCCGGCGTGGCTGGAGTGGCCGCCGGAAACCCGCGAGGCCGTGCTGGCGCATGAAATCAAGCACCACCGGCGGCGCGATCCCCTGCTCCGCGCGATCGGCGCGGTGGCCTGCACGCTCCATTGGTTCAATCCGCTGGTGTGGTGGATGGCGAAGCGCCTGGCCGACCAGTGCGAGTATGCCTGCGACGAGGAAGTGCTGGCCGATGGCATGGGCGCGGAGCGCTATGCGAATGTCCTCTGCGATCTCGCCGCCTCGACCCGCTCGCCAGCGACGGCGCTGGCCATGGCTCACGAGAGCGGGCTCGAGGCGCGCGTCCGCCGGATGTTTTCCAAGGTGCCGAAAGGCTCGCGCATGGCCTTGATCGCGCTGGTGGTGCTGACGCTGCTGACAGCGCTGGGACTGGCCGTAATCCGCCGCGCCGATCCACCGGCAAAGCCCGCCATCCCGGTGGAAGAGATCCGGACCCGGCTCAATGCGGACCCGTTTCCCGGCAATTGACGCGGCATCTGTTAGGCCGCGGCTACTCACACGAGTAGCTGGCCCGTGAATGGGTTCTTGCGAGATGGTGGGCTGTCATGTTTCGACGGCTTTTTCCGGTCCTTCTCTGCCTTACCTTGGCCAAGGCGGCCGAGCATCGTGTTTCCTCGGCAGCAGAGTTGGCCGGGCTTTCACTCGCCGCCGGTGACACCGTGGTGATGGCCGACGGCTCGTGGAAGCGCCAGCGGGTCGTCTTGCATGGCAAAGGCACCGAAGACCACCCGATCACCCTGCGCGCCGCCACGGCCGGAATGGTTCTGCTAGAAGACAACTCCTCTATCCAGATCGATGGCGAGCACCTCGTGGTCGCCGGGCTGTGGGTCAAGGACGGCAGCGTCGAACTGAAGGGCCGCGACAATCGCCTCACCGGCTGCGCGGTCACCGGCGGCAAGCAACGGAATTTCCTGCATCTCCATGGCCAGCGCCATCGCGTGGACCAATGCCACTTTTCCGGCAAGACCACGGAAGGTCCCACCGTGCAAGTCGAGGTCGAGGAAAGCCCGAATCAACATCGCATCGATCACAACCACTTCGGCGCGCGGCCACCCCTCGGACGCAATGGCGGCGAAACGATTCGCATCGGCTACAGCCACCAGGCGACGCGATCGTCGGGCACCGTGGTCGAGCAGAACCTCTTCGAAGGCTGCGACGGCGAGCTCGAAATCATCTCTAACAAGTCCTGCGACAACATCTACCGGGCGAATACCTTCCGCGAGTGCGCCGGCTTTCTCACCTTGCGCCACGGTGATCGCTGCCGCGTGGAAGGGAACTTTTTCTTCGGTCGCCTCAAGCGCGGCTCGGGTGGCATCCGCGTGATCGGCCATGACCACGTGGTGGCCAATAACTTCATCGACTCGGTCGCCGAAGGAGCGATCCGGCTGACTTCGGGCATCCCCAACGGGCCCGCCACCGGCTACGTCGAGGCGCGCAACGTGGCGATCGTCTTCAACACGGTCACCGACTCCCCCGGCGCGACGATCGAGCTCGATGCCGGTATCGGCAGTGCCGGTCGCACCTTGCGGCCCGAGAACATCGTCATCGCCCACAACGTCTTCTCCCTCCCCCAGCGAGCGGTGCTCACGAAGGGCACCGAGGGCGCGGGATTCCGCTGGACCGGGAATTTCAGCAACCGCGCCGGCGACCATGTCCGCAAGGCCGACCTGATGCTCACTCGGGATCTCCACGGCGTGTGGCGGCCATCACCCGGCAGTCCCTTGCAAGCGGCGGCGGAGGCGTTTCCCGGAATCGGCTGCGACCTCGATGGCCAGCCGCGCACCGGTCGCTTCGATGCCGGCTGTGACGAGATCTCCCAAGCGCCCGCCATCGCGCGGCCGCTCACGACGGCCGATACCGGACCGGCCTGGATGCGTGCGCCAAAGACGAACTTCAGCGAGATCCTCGCCCATGATCGCGAGCGCATCCTGATCGCCGCTGAAGCCGCATTGAAGCGGGAGCCACTCACCATCACCACCCACCGTGCCAAGCTCAGCGAAGGTGGCCCGAACGACTTCTACTCCAACGGCGACTACTGGTGGCCCGATCCGAAGAAGCCGGACGGACTGCCCTACATCAAGCGCGACGGTGAAACCAACCCGGAGAACTTCACCGCCCACCGCGACACCATGCGCGAGTTGCGTGACGCGGTGGCCGCGTTGGCCGCCGCCTGGCTGGCCACCGGTGATGCGAAGTATCCGGCGAAGGCGGCCGCGTTGCTGCACGCCTTTTTCCTCGATCCCGCGACGAGAATGAACCCTCACCTCAAGTATGCCCAGGCGATCCCGGGTGTCACGCCGGGACGCGGCATTGGCATCATCGACACGCTCCATCTCATCGAGATCCCCAAGGCGGTGAAGGCGATGGAAAACTCACCGGCCTTCACGCCGGAATTGCGCGAGGGCCTGCGGACTTGGTTTCGCGATTACGCGAAGTGGATGTCCGAAAGCAAGAACGGCAAGGAAGAGGCGGTGACGAAGAACAATCACGCGGTCGCCTATTTCCTGCAGCTCGCGGTGTTCGCGGAATTCACCGACGATAGAACGAAGCTCGCCGAGTGTCGGGGGCGGTTCAAGGAAGCCTTCGTGCCGCTGCAGATGGCGGAGGACGGCAGCTTTCCCCAGGAGCTAGCCCGCACCAAGCCCTACGGCTACTCGATCTTCCAGCTCGATAACGTGGCAACGCTCTGCCAAGTACTATCCACCTCGGAGGAAAACCTGTGGGAGTTCGAGCTTCCCGACGGTCGCGGTATCCGGCGCGCGATGGCCTTCCTCCAACCCTATCTGGCGGACAAGGGAACCTGGCCGCACCCACCCGACGTCCAGGCGTGGGACGGCTGGCCGGCGCGTCAGCCGTGCCTGCTCTTCGCCGGCCTCGCCTGCGGTGAAGCGCGCTACGTGGACTTGTGGAAGAAGCTGGAGCCGGACCCGCAGGACGCGGAAGTGCGGCGCAACATCGCCATCACCCAGCCGGTGCTGTGGCTGCGGCGGTGAGACCACTCATTCGAGACGGTGGATGCGCCAGCACCCAACCGGTCCCGGCGCTTTTTCGTTCAGGACAGTGCCTCCCGGAACGCACAAAAGAGCCCGCCCACTCAATCGAGTAGCTGTCCTACAGATTCACTCCAGAGCATGGTGGCAGTGTAGGAAAAGGCCTCTTCCCAAGAGAAGGCCGCCCGCATCCCGAAAACCCAAGCACCTCCATGACTCATCTCCATATTCCATCCCGTCGTGCCACCCTTCTAACGGCCGCCGCCTCGCTCGCCGTGATCACCGCGCCCGCGGCCACCCTGACTTGGGACGGCGGCGATTCGCTCTGGCAAACCCCAGCCACTTGGGTCGGCGACGTTGCCCCGGTCGCAGGCGACGCCCTGATCTTCGCGGGCACCGTGGATCTGGCATCCCAGAATGACTTTCCCGCCGGGACCGCATTCCTCGGCCTGACCTTCAGCGCGGGTGCGGGTGCCTTCAACATCACCGGCAACGGCATCGTGCTCAACCGCACCAACGCCGGCACCGGCACCGCGCTCACCGGTGGCAACATCACCAACAACGCCACCACCGCGCAGACGGTCGGCCTGCCCGTGACGCTGTCCCCCGGCAACCACAGCATCGCCACCGGTACCGGCGCGGGCACTCTGAATCTAACCGGAACTTTCGCCCGCAGCACCGGCTCGACCCTCGTCTTCACCAAGGCGGGAGGAGACATCCATGTCACCGGCTCAGGCCTGGCCAACAATGCCGCCGGCATTCTCGGCGGCTGGGCGCTCATCGGCGACGCCTGGGCCAGCTTGGATGGCAGTGGAAATGTCGTCCCCTACAGCGGCTATACCGGCATCACCGCCGGCGCGATCCCGCTGGCCAGCGCGAACCTCAACTACCGCCACACCGGCACCACGACACCCCTGACCGCGGCCAATGGCACCACCCTCAATTCTTTCACCTTCAACAGCGGTGCCGCCACCACCCTCACGGTCAGCGGCACGATGAAGCTCGGCAGCCGTGGCGGCATCGCCCGCACCAGCACTTCGACCGGCGTGCACATCGTGAACGGCGGGATCATCACTGCAAACGGCGGTGGCGAAATCACGCTCGTCGATGCCCCACTTGCCGCGACCGGCAACAACCTGCGCATCGATTCCGTCATTTCCAACGATGGACCCAATGTCGTGTCCGTGAATGTCGTCGGCTACCTCGACATCCGCGGTGCCAATACCTACACCGGCGGCACTTTCATCAACCAGGGCCGCATCCAAGCCGGTCCCGTCACGACTTTCGGCACCGGCCCGGTCACCATCTATCCCGGCGGCAGCACGTTCCTCAACGTGGCCGGCGGCAACTGGGCCAGCAACTTCTTCGTGGCCGGCGTGGGATCCACCGAGCAAGGCACCGACAATCCCGCGGGGCCGGGAGCGATCCGATTGGGAAATACCTCCAACATCACCGGATCGATCACCCTCCAGGGAAACACGCGCCTCACCTCGTCTTCGAGCACCTCGACCGGCCCGGTCATCTCCGGCCGTATCACCGGCACGGGCACTCTCGAACTGGTGCCGTTTGCCAACAGTTCGGCGATCCTCAATCTCTCCAACACCAACCTCGCCACGCCGAACAACTGGAGCGGTCCGCTGGTGATCAACACCATTTCCCCCGCCCGTGCCTTGACCGTTAGACTCGGTGCCGACGAACAGGTGCCAGATGCCTCCGATCTCACGCTCACCGGCGGCACCTCGCTCACCAGTGCCAATATCGCCACCTTCAACCTCAACGGCTCCGATGAAACCATCGGCGGCCTCAACAGCTCGGCGGCGTACCACGTGGTCACCAACCTCGCCGCGGCCGGCTTGAACTCGATCCTCACCGTCGGCACCGGCAATGCCAACGGCGACTACGCCGGGAAATTCCAAGACGTGCTCGGCGGCGGCACCCTGAGTCTGGTGAAAAACGGCAGCGGCAAGCAAGTGCTGCGCGGCTTCACGGCTTATGGCGGCACCACCACGGTCAATGGTGGCATCCTCGAAATGGTGGGCGATATCATCGCCGACGGTCTGGTCACGGTGAATTCCGGTGCCACCTTCGCGAGCAATGGCGCGGTCACCGGCAACGTGATCGTTGCCGACGGAGGACAACTGTACGCCACCGGAACCGATGGCAGCGACATGGCCCTCAGCGGCAGCCTCGACCTCGGCACCGGCACGACACTGACCCTTAGCACCGCCAGCCTGCCCGCGCTCACGGTGGCCGGAGCACTCACTCCCACGGGCGCTGCCGGGAGCGTGACCGTGAATCTCGATACCGGCGATTCCTTGCCGACGGTGGGTCTGCACCCGCTCATCACCTACGGATCGCTTGCCGGCTCCGGAGTCGGAGCCTTCGCCCTCGGCACGCTGCCCGCGCGCTTTGCAGCCACCCTGGTGAACGACGCTCCTAACAATACCATCGCGCTCAATGTGACCGCCAGCGATTTCCCTGTCTGGAGCGGCGCCCTCGGCAGCGAATGGAGCACCTCCGTCCTGTCGTCTCCGAAGAACTGGGTGCTGAGCTCGAACGGTGCGACCGCCACCGACTTCATCAGCGGTGAGTCCGTCGTCTTCAACAACAATGCCATCGGCACCACCGTTGACGTCAGCGGCGCGAACGTGCAGGCGGCCAGGGTCCACTTCAACCACACGACCAAGAATTACCTCCTCACCGGATCCCATGCCATCTCCTCCACCAGCGAGTTGCTGAAGGAAGGCACCGGAGTTCTGACCATCGCCAGCGAGGGCCACAGCTTCGCCGATGGTATCCGGATCGAGGCAGGCACGCTGCGGGTCGGCAACGGCGGTACCACCGGCAACCTCGGAGCCAACGCAGTGAAGAATAATGCCGTGCTCGAGTTCAATCGCTCCGATAGCCCGACGATGGCGAACGTGATCAGCGGACCGGGCGAAGTGAAGCAGGTGGGCAGCGGCGTGGTCACTCTCAGCGCGGCCAATACCTACGATGGCGAAACCACCGTCGCCTCCGGCACCCTGCGCATTACCAACAACGCCTCACTCGGCACCGGCCCCGTCACGGTGGAGGCCGGAGGCGCCCTCAATATTTCCGGCAACCCGACGGTCAACGGCCAGAACTTCGGGTCCAAGCAGTTCTTCATTTCCGGCAACGGTCCATCGGGACTTGGTGCCCTGGTGAACATCGGCGGGGCCGGCCAGAACAATGCCTACCAGTCGGTCACTCTCGAGGCCGACGCCAGCGTCGGCGGCGACACCCGCTTCGACATTCGCAACGGCTCCGCCAAGCTCGCCCTCGACGGCCACACCCTGCGCAAGCGCGGCACCAACCAGGTCACCGTCGTTTCCGGAATCATCGAGGGTGACGTTGATGGTGATCCCATGGTTCCCAGCAAGGTCATCGTCGAGGAAGGCACTTTCGCGGTGGAAGTGAGCACCCGCACGGAACCGCCGGTCAGCGGCGGTTCCTTCATCGTTGAGCCCAACGCTCACTTCCAGTTCTTCCAAAATACCATCGTAGGCGTCGACGGCGGCATTACTTGGCCGATCACGCTGCGCGAAAACTCGGCTACCGGAAACGCCGGTGCCACCCTCGCCACGGTGCCAGCAAATATCATTCTGGAAGGCAATGCCGTCCTCGTTCCGTTCACTTCTGGCACCCGCAATCCCGCCAATAATTTCCCGATCACCTTCACCGGCACGATCACCGAGAACCTCGGCTCGTTCGGATTCGCCAAGGAAGGCGTCAACACAGTGACGCTCTCGGGCACGGGCAGCAACTACACCGGTGCCACACTGGTCAATGCAGGAACCCTGAGCGTGACGGGATCGATCCCCGCGTCGCCGGTCACGGTCGCGGCCGGAGCCACTCTCAACGGAACCGGCACTCTCGGTGGCACGGTCACCAACAACGGCACCATTTCCCCGGGCGTCGGCGGCGGCGGATTCGGAACCCTTGCCACGGGCTCCACCAACCTCGGAGCCACCGCCACGCTCGTCTTCGAAACGAACTCCACATCCCTCGCTTCGGACAAGCTGGTGGTGACGGGCAACTTGAACCTCGGAGGCCTGCTCAATGTCACCGACCTCGGCGCCACCCTGCTGCCGGCCGGCAGCAGGGTCGTCATCGCCAGCTACACCGGGACGCTCACCGGAGCTTTCTCCAATGCCCCTGACAACGGCACCGTCGTCGTCGGCCTCAACACCTTCACGGTGGACTACAACGAGGATGTCTCCGGCACGCTCTCGGTCACGCTCACCGTGCCCACCGACTCCGCCTACGACGAGTGGGCAACCGATATGGACCTCGACGGCACCAACAGCGGCAAGCTCCAGGATCCGGATAACGACGGCCTCGATAATATCGTCGAGTTCGGCCTCGACGGCGATCCGCTCAGCGGCGCGGCCAATGGCAAGACCCGCCTCGCCATTGCCGATGTCGATCCCGGAGCACCGGTCGAGAACGCCATCACCCTCACCTTGCCGGTCCGAACGGATGCCGACTTCGATGGTCCGGGCGACCTCGTTTCGGCTGCGATCGATGACATCATCTACAAGATCCAGGGGTCGCTTTCGCTCGGCGATTTCACCTCGCTTGATGTCACCGAGGTCTCCCCCGCGCTCGCCGCGGACATGCCCGGGCTGACTCCCGGCTGGAGCTACCGGACCTTCCGCCTGCCGGGCACCCCCGGCAACCCGCACGCAAAGGCCTTCCTCCGCGCCGACGTGAGCGAAGCCCCCTGATTATTTCCTGGGTCCACAACAACGGGTAAGAAAGGCCGGGCCGCGCGAGGGGTCCGGCCTTTCATCTGGCAGAAATCTCGGAGTTACGCGATTCCGTACTAGCCATCCCGGGGAGAATCGGACAGTCTCTTCTGCGTAAGGGATAGTTGCACAGCCCCCCAGGCAACTGGGACCACGGCCCCCGGACACTGGAACGGTTCCCCCCTCTAGTGTCCGGGGGCTTTCCTTTTCTACCCCCGATCCCCCTTGCGTGCCGGTGTGGGGTGGATTTAATCCGCGGCCATGGCGATCGACACGGGCTTCATCGGGAAAGTGGACTCCCCGCGCTTCTGCGAGCGGCTATTCGCCGTGCTGCCCGACGTGATGTTCTGCCTGAAGGACACCGACCGCTGCTACCGGGCCGTCAACCAAGGCTTCGCCGACCGCACCGGCATCAAGGACACCCGGCGGCTGATCGGCCGGCGGGCGGAGGATTTTTTCCCGCGGGCATTGGCGGAAGTCTATCGGGAGCAGGATGAGGAAGTATTGGTCGGCGGACGCGAGATCGTGGATCAACTGGAGCTTTCGCTGAATCGCGACGGCAGCCAAGGCTGGTACCTGGCGACCAAGGTCCCGCTGCATGACAGCGACGGAAAGATCATCGGGCTGGCCTCCGTGTCCCGCGACCTGCGGGCACCGCGCGAGGGCGACGCCGAGCTGGCCGGAATCGCCAAGGTGGTGGAGCACGTGCGCGACCACCTGGACGATCCGCTGCGCGCGGCGGAATTGGCGGCCATTGCCAAACTCACGCCCACCCAGCTCGAGCGGCGGATGCGGCGGGTCTTCCAGCTCAGCACCACGCAGTTCGTGAGAAAGGCGCGGATCGGCCACGCGGCGAAGTTGCTGGCGGAGACGCCGATGGCCATTGCCGATGTGGCGCTGGAGTGCGGCTATGGCGACCAGACGGCCCTGACCAGGCAGTTCCGCAGCATGGTGGGCATGCCGCCGGCAGCCTACCGCGACCACATGAAAAAGCGCGGTAACCCATGAGCGAGCTGCGCCGCATTGCGCTATTCGGCGGAACCTTCGACCCGATCCATCTCGGCCACATCGAGATCGCACGGCGGGCAAAGAACCTGTTGGAACTGGATGAGGTGCGCTTTCTCCCCTGCCACACCTCTCCGCACAAGCTGGGCGTGGTCAGCGCACCGGCAAAGGATCGCCTGGAAATGGCGCGGGTGGCGACCCGGAAGCTACCGTGGGCAGAGGTCGATGACTTCGACCTGAGCCGCCCTCCCCCGTCGTACTCCTACGAGACGGCGGAGGAGATGACGCGGCGATTTCCGGATGCGCAGTTGTTCTGGCTGATGGGCGCCGACCAGTGGCGAGCACTGCCGCAGTGGCGGGAGCCGGAACGGCTGGCGGGACTCGTGGAGTTCATCGTCTTTGCCCGCGATGGCGACCCGGAGCCACATCCCGGATGGAAGATGCATTACCTAACAGGGACCCATCCGGCCTCCGCGACGGCAATACGGGAGGCCCTGGCCGAGGGACAAACAGGGCTTCCGTGGCTGGATCCGGACGTGGAACATCTGATCCGGCAGCGGCACCTCTATACGGCGTGAAAACCGCGGCTTGCACGCTTCTGCGGGGCTGCCTAGATTCCGACCGAATCCCCTGCCATGAAACCGATCGCGATTCTCCTTTGCAGCCTCCTGTCCCTCGCCGCCGTGAACGGCCAAGAGGCGGCGGAGAAGCCCAAGCCCGAAGTCTTCGCCTTCATGGAGGAGTTTTCCAACCTGCCAAAGGAGCAACGTGAGGAGTTCCAAAAGAAGCTGGCGGAGGCGCAGCGGCTCTTTGCTCAGAAACGGGTGTTTGAGGCCATCGGGAAGGCCAACGAAGCTGCCGCGATCTTCAAGGGACATCCGGATCTCCAGAATCTGTTGGGCGCATGCCAGGTGGAGTTCCGGGATTTCGACAAGGCCATGGAGCACTTCAAGGAGGCCGACAAGCTCGCGCCCAACCAACCCTCCATTCTCTTCAACATGGCGGAACTCAACTTCGTCACGAAGGACTGGGCCGCCGCCGAAACGAATCTCGGCAAGATCCTCTCCATGATGGCGAAGTCCACCAAACCGGAAGATATTCAGCTTTCACGACTGGTGGAATTCAAGCTGCTTCTCTGCAAGCTGAAGCTCGGCAAGAAGGACGAGGCCGCCAAGATGGCGAAGAAATACGACTACCTTGACGACTCGCCGTATCCCTACTACGCGGAGGCTGCGATCGCGTTCTCGGAAGGCCGCGACATCGACGCCGAGGTTGTGATGGCCCGCGGCGGAAGAATTTTCGTGGATGCTGGCCTCCTCGCCCCTTGGCAGGACACGATGGTCGAGTTCGGCTACATCAAGGGCTTCTTCGGCGGCGACTTGGAAAAGGCCGAGACTGCCGAGTGAGCCATCAGGCTAGCTTGGGCATCCCTTCGAAGGGCGTGAACTCGACCCGCTCGAGCTTCACTCCGTAAAGCCGGGCGATCTCCGGGGCGTCGGAGGCATGGTAGATCTCGCGGTAGTAGATCTCCTTGATGCCGTAGGCGCATAAGGTCTGCATGCAGGGCGTGCAGGGCATGGTCGTGGTGGCCACGATCTTGGCCTCGCCCCTGCGGAAGAGGCTGCACAGGTTGACCTCGGCATGGAGCATGAACTTCTGCCGGGCCTCGCGATCATCCCAGAAATCCGCCGGCGCATTGAAGCCCGGCGCGAGGCCATTGTAGGCAGTGCCGATGACCCGGTTGTCGAAGTCGAGCGCCGCGGCCCCGACTTTCCGGTAGGGATCTTCCGAGCGCATGCTGGCCACGTGGGCCAGCGCCATCGCGTATTCGGGGATGCTGAGGCGGGACACGCCGCGACTCAAGGTGGCCGGCCCGCCGCCGTCAACGTCCGGCGGCGGCGATGTCGAGCGCCCGGCCGACCAGTTGGCGGACTTCCTTGGAGCGAGGGTCGGTGTTTTCCCCGGCAGCGACCAGGATTTCACGCAAGCGGGCATCGTCGATTCCCTCTTTACGCAGCCAGATGCCGAAGGCGGCGACGAGCGCGGCTTGCCTGAGACCGGGAGCCTTCGTTTCCACCGCCGGGATGCGGCGGCTGCGGCCATCGGCGGAAACAACGAGATCGCCAGCTTCGCCGGCCGCGGAAGTGAGTTCGATCAGGACCAGCGTGCGGCGGCCTGCCGGAAGAGTTGAAGGGACCGAGGCATCGCCGCCAGTCGAGGCGAGCACGCGGACCCCACCTTCGCGCGAACCCGGTGCCGGGCGGAAGGCCCAGGACACCCGGCGCGCTTGACCGGATTCGTTGGCGATCTGGACCCCGACGAGGCGCCCGGGCCCGGACCATAGCGAGGCCATGGAAACACAGGCGACCCGCAGGCCGGCGAATGACTCGGTTTCTTCCTCCGGCGGCAGCGGGAAGGCATTGGCGAGTTCCTCGATGCGGACGGCCTCCTTTGGAGGAAGTTGGTTCTTTTCCTCGATCCAGCCGCGCACCCAGTCGTAGCTGGAGCGACCCACCACCAGCGGCAGGTCGAGATCCGATGCACGATCCAGCGGTGAGGTGGCCGGCAGCTTGGCGGCTTCGGGGAGTTTGATGTGGGAAAAGTCGGCCAATGCCGAATCCGGCGCACCGTCCACATTGTGAGCGTGGCGGGAATTTCCAGCCATTGTCTCGCCGTTGCCTGTCACGGGACGCACGGTTGGCGGGGTTCCGGGCGAGGGCTGCACACGCCGGACCACCTCGCGATCGGAGCCGGTTTCAATCCGGGAAATGAGAAAGACGCCGAACGCAATGACCGCCGCGGTGGCGAGCAGCGTCTGCCAGTGTTGGACCTTCTTCTTGCGGGCCGGAAACTCGATGACGGTGGTCCGGCCAGCCAGGCGGACTGCTTCCCGCTGCTCGGGCCTCAAGGCTGGCGCGGCGAAGGTGCCATCGAGGAAGCTGCACACACCACGCAGCTCGTCGGCAGCCGCTTGCAGCGCCGGGTCGGCGGCTACGGCGTGGCCGATCGCTTCGGCCTCGTCGGCGGGAAGTTCGCCGAGCACCCAGGCGCTCAAGCGCGGATCGTCGGGAGTGAGATTCATGGTTCGAGGAGTTCGGAGGGGAGAAGTTCGCGCAGCCGCTTGAGGCCGGTGTGGATCAGGAAGCCGACGTTGCCACTGCTCAGTCCGGTGGAGTCGCAGATCTCTTGATAGCTGAGCCCGTCGCGGAATTTCATCAGGATGACGGTGCGCTGGTTTTCGGAAAGGCGGTCGAGGTAGCGCATCACCCAGGCCACCCGCTCGCTTTGGTCGAGCGATTCATCCGGTGAAGGCGCTTCGGTGGCGCGGCGCTTGAGCAGGTCGTCGTCCAGCGGCGTGACGCGGGACTCCTTGCGCAGGACGTCGAGCGCGCGATTCCGGCAGACGGTGAAAAGCCAGGTTTTGAGACCATCCTTCACCTTGGCCACGTCCTGCTGGCAGAGGCGGATGAAGGTGTCCTGGACGATGTCGCGGGCGCGTTCGAGATCATGGACGAACCCGTAGGCATAGCCGACGAGCGGTGACTCGTATTCGGCCAGCGCTCGTTCGACGAATTGTTCCCGGGTCTCCACCATGTTGTCTGCGGCGTCGCGCGACGGCGTGCCACCGGGAGAAACGGGCAACTCCGGATCTTCTTGGGGAAAAGTCGGCTTCATCCCGCGGCCGAAGGTTGCCGCCACTCAGCGCACGAAGAAGCTGAGATGCTCCAGCTCCAGCGCGAGATCGACGTTGTTCACCACCACATCCTCGGGCACTTCCAGTACCACCGGGGAGAAATTCAGAATCCCTTGGATGCCAGCGGCGACCAGACGATTTGCAACGGCCTGGGCAAAGCCGGCCGGCACGCAGAGGATCGCCAGCTTCACGTTCTCCGCGTGGACGAAGCTGTCGATTTCCTGGTCCGACTTCACCGGGATGCCGATGCCACGCTTCTTGGCGGTTTCCGGGTCGGCATCGAAGGCGCAGACAACCTCGAAGCCCTCCTTCTGGAATCCTTGATAGTGCAAGAGGGCCGAGCCGAGGTTACCGGCACCGACCAGCACGACGGGCTGGAGACGTTCGCGGCCGAGCAGGTCGCGGATCATCGACGCCAGCGTATCGACCGGATAGCCGAGCCCGCGGGTGCCAAACTGGCCGAAGTAGGCGAGGTCCTTGCGTAGCTGGGCGGGCTTCACGCCAGCGGCCTTGGCGAGCGCGGTGGAACTCACCGTTTCCTGACCGTTGTCCTGCAGACGCTGGAGGCACCGGTGGTAGATCGACAGGCGGTAGATGGCCTTCTTGGGAATATCGATCTTTTCCACGTGCGGCGGAGGAAACGCGGGGAAAGTCGCCCGGTCAAGCCCGGGCAGTCGGGCGGAAGGTCGCGCAGAACCACAGCATCACCAGCGCCAGCAGGATCGCTGAGAGCCCGAGGTGCGCGACCTGCACCGCCGGGTGAATCTCAACCCTCGCCATGATCAGTCCGAGCACCATCTGCCCGATCACCACGGCGAGTGCGCCGGTGGCCGTGCGACCGGGTGCGCCGGTCTGGCGCGACCGCCACCATGCGAACGCTGTGGCGACAAGGATCAGCCAGGAAAAGCTACGGTGGATCAGGTAGCTCCACGAGTGCTCCAGAACACCGATCCACTCCGCCCGGCCTAGCCCGGCGTGGCTCTTCGCCAGGTCGGTATTCATCTCCCGGATCCGCGTGCCCAGCACGCCCTCGACGAAGATCAGAACCAGCAACAGCCCGATGACCCAACGCATGCGGGTCCTGAATCCATCGTCACCGGCGATGGTCCACGGGCGCTCGGAACCGCGCCAAGCGGCGAAGGTCATCGGAATGACCACCAGCATCGCCAGCGCCATGTGAGTGGTCAGCACCCCGGGCTTGAGGTCGCTGGAGACCACCTGCGCTCCCATCCAGGCATTCACGCCGACGAGGAACACCGAGGCAAAAGCCGCGGGAATCACCGAGGGCCGGCTCCTTTCACGGAGCAATGCCAGCACCAGCGTGGCCATGGAAAAGAAGCCCACCGGCAGCGAGGTCAGGCGGTTGACGAACTCAGTCCAGGTATGGACCGCGTTGAAGTTCTCCAAAATGTGTTCCGGCGTGACGGTGGCCGAGTCCCTGCCATAGCGCTTGGCCGCCCGCTCGAATTTCTTGAAATCGATCTTCGACAGGTCCACCTGCTCCACCTTGGTCGGCGGGATCAGCCGGCCCCAGCAGCGCGGCCAATCGGGGCATCCCATCCCCGCCCCGCTGACCCGCACGATCGCGCCGACACAGATCAGCACGATCACGGCGACCAGCGCGGCAGTGGCGGACTTCTGAAACAGCGACATGGTCAATTCCCGCCCGTCACCTTCGCGGCCTCGCTCGCCGCAGCCACCCGGTCGCTCACCTTCTCCGGCACCGGTTCCTCTTCCTTCCGCGGTTCCTGGCCGATCGCCACGGCGACCCAGCGGAACTCATCGCTGTTATCCAGCACCACCTTGAGAATCATGGTCAGCGGAACCGCCAGCACGATGCCGATCAGGCCCCACAGCCAGCCCCAGAACAGCACGCAAAGCACGACCACTAGGATCGACAGGCCGAAGCGCTTCCCGAGCAGCGTCGGCTGCACGAAGTTGTCGAGGAACATGTTGATCAGCCCATAGCCGCCGGCGACCACCACCGCGTCGGTAGGCCCGCCGTCCTTGGCAATGAGCGTCAGCAAGATCGGCGGGACAGACGCGATCAGCGAGCCGACCGCCGGGATGAAATTCATCACGAAGGCGAGGATGCCCCACAGCAGGAAGAAATCCACGCCTGCCACCCAGCACAGCACCCCGGCCAGAATACCGGTCGCCAGGCTGATGATCGTCTTGATGCCCAGATAGCGCTGGGTGTCGCGCATGGCCCCGGCCAGCCGTTCGAAATTCGGGCCGCGGGCGGCACGGATCGCGCCGAAGCGACGGCTGAAGCCTTGCGCCTCGGAGAGCATGAAAATGGTCAGGATGATCACCACGCCGAAGGTGGCGAAAAACGTCAGCACCCGGCCGACCACCCCGGTGCTGACCGTCCAGATCTGCGCGAACTTCACGTTCCGCATCTCGGCAAGATTCTCGTTGGTGAAGGCATTCAGCTTCTCCACCGCGTCTTCCACGCCCCACTCGTCCAGCTTGCCGGCGATCGCACCGTTGGCCTCGAGGATTTTCCCGCGGGCCAGATCGTAATACTCGGCGTCCCAGCTTTCCTGCAGGTCGCCGACAATGGTCACGCCCAGCACCACGACCGCCGCGAGGAAAGCGAAGTCGACCAACACCGTGAACAACACCGCCACCGCGGGCGGGACCTTGTGGCGCTGGAGCCAACCGGTGATCGGGTAACTGACGGTGGCAATGAAGAACGCAAGGAATACCGGCACGAAGAAGGCCTGTGCCGCCTTGAGCCCCGCCACGCCGATCACCAGCGCAGCGAAGAGCAGAAGCATCTGCGAAGCGCGTGGCTTTCTGGGGTTGATTCCGTTTTCCGACATCCGGGCTGGGGCCTCAGGCTACAAGACAACTCGCGGATTCACAAAGCATTCCTCTGTGAAAAATCAGGGACTCCATGGGATTTCCTCCCATGTCACCTACCCCCCGCCGCGGCCTTCTTTCCCGGCGTCCAGACCCGGACTCCCGCCGAGCGCCGGTCCGGCTGGTAAAAGAAGCCTTCCAGTCCATGCCTTCCTTCGAGATCGGCGAGCGCCGTCTCAAGCTTCGGCCAGCGCCACCGGAACCCCTCTTCGCGCAACCGCCGTGGATCCGCCCAGCGGCTCTTGAGAATGAGTTCGGTCTCGGTCTTCATCGCCCGGGCTCCGATCTCCAGCATCCACCGCGTCGCCGGCAGCCCGAAAGGCGCGCCCTGCTGCTCGCGGAAAGCCTTCATCAGCTCGCGGTTGGTCGGGTGCTCCGGCGCGGTCAGGTTGTAAACGCCATCCCGCCAGGGATCCGCGGCAATGAACTCGATCGCCGCGATGAAGTCGTCCATGTGAATCCAGCTCACCCGCTGGCGGCCATGACCCATGCGCCCCCCCAGCCCGCGCCGGGTCAAATGCCGCAGCACCTCGAAGGCCGAGCCATCCTCGTAGGCCAGTACGATGCCGGTGCGCAGCGCCACCTTGCGGGTCGCTCCGGGCACCGGGGCCGCGAAAAACGCCTCCTCCCACGCACGCGCCACCTCGACCGAAAAACCCTCGCCCGGCTCCCCTGTCCATTCATCCTGCGGGCGGTCCTCCGCGTGGCGATACAACGTCGCCGTGCTCGAATTCACCCACAGCTTCGGCGGCACCTTGCAGGCGGCGATCGCTTCGCCGATCACCCGGGTCGAGTCCGTCCGCGAGTCGAAGATCTCGCGGCGGTTCTTTTCATCGTAGCGGCAGTTCACGCTGCGCCCCGCGAGATTGATCACCTGCTCCGCGCCTTCCAGCGCCAGCGCCCATGGACCGATGGTCCGGCCGTCCCATTCGAGGAACATCCCGTCGCCGCTCCACCCGTCACGATGCCGTGCGACACATACCACTTCACGGCCCTGGCGCTGGTAATACCGCGCCAGATAGCGGCCCAAAAAGCCGTTAGCACCGAAAATTACAATCTGAGGATTCATTCGAGCCTCTCTTTCTTCCTAGTTCTTAAATTCCTCTCCTTTCGGAAAATTCTGAAAATTCACTCCAATAGCATTGCCCCGTCAGCCCAGCAGCTTCGCGGCGAGTTGGATGGCAAAGCCGTGCTTCATCGCGCCCACCTTGTCCGCCACCTTGGAGGCGAAACCGACAAACTCCTCCAACTGCCGCATCTGGGCGTGGAACGCCTTGCCCTCCGCCGAGGAAAGCTGCCGGGTGGTCTCCGAGCACTGGCTGAGCACGCCCAGCGCCGGCTCGATCTCGCGCTTCTTCCGCTCTCGCGTGACGATGGTGAAAATCTGCCAGACGTCTTTCTCCGCCTCGAAAAACTCGCGGCGCTCGCCCTTCTTCACCACCACCCGTACCAGCCCCCATGCCACCAGCTCCTTGAGGTTGGAGTGAGCGTTGCCACGGCTGATCTGCAGTTCCGCCATCGCCTCATCGGTGCTCACCGGTTCGGGCGCCGTCATCAGTAGCGCGTGAATTTGCGCCATGGTGCGATTGATCCCCCATTGCGATCCCATCGCCCCCCACTGGGCGACGAATTCGTCGCGCGCCTGCTTCAAGATCGCTGCATCCTTGCTCATGGTGTTTTCAGTATTTCCTGAAACTTCAAACTTTCAAGGGGAAATTCCGGCCGATCCCACCCGCTCTTTCAAGTCGTTCAAACACCGTCACATGTGCGGCCTTGTCAGAGCGGTTAGAAATTGTCAGACTTCCGGAACATTACAGCAATCGGTGATTCCGCCTCCCCGGGTTCAGGTTTCGCCATAGCGCCGGGCGGCGCCCCTCACGCCTTGGCTTGGTTTCCAAGATCCATCCATCGCGTCATGACTACGTCCCGAATCGTCGCCCTCCTCGGCGCCTGCGCCCTCGTCCACTCTGCCCAAGCCGCACTGCTCGCCGGCTGGGAAACCACCGGCCAATCCGATTGGGGTGACCAGGAAATGGAGCACACTCAGAAGCACCCCAATGTCACGGTCGGCGGCCTGACCCGCGGCGAGGGGGTTACCATCGAAGGCAATCCCACCGACGACGGCTGGGGCGGCGAGGGTTGGCACGCGGGATCATACGAGCAAGGGATCGACGACGATCGTTTCATCACCTTCACCCTCGCTCCGAAGGCAGGGGCCGCGCTTTCGGTCCACACCTTCACGCTTCACTACCGGCGCTCCACCAATGGCCCGCAAGTGGCCGCCCTCCAGTTCCAAATCGGCAACGGGGCTTTCGTTGACGTCGAAGAGATGGGGCTCGACGCCCCTCCCAACACCCCCGGAATCGCCAACGACATCGACCTCTCCTCAATCCAGGAACTCCAGAATCTAACCGGCAATACGATCACCTTCCGCCTGATCCCCTACGCCGCGGGCAACGCCGGGGGCGATTTCTATGTCTGGGGAGAATCCCCCGGCCTGGATTTGACCGTGCAAGGAACGGTCAGCGGATCCAGCGGCGGTGATACCACCCCGCCGTCTCTCATCGGCCTCACGCCGACCGACAATGCCACCAACCTGCTGGTGCCCACGACGCTCACGGCAGTATTCAACGAGGGCATTGCCCGAGGCAGCGGCACCATTCTGGTCAAGGAAACCGCGACCGATGCGATCGTGAATGCCCTCGACGCCACTGATCCCGCCCAAGTCGTGGTGGGGGTCAACCAGATCGATCTGGTGATGGCCAATCCGCTGGCCCCCGGCACCGCCTATCACGTGGAAATCCCAGCCGGAGCGGTGGTCGATCTCGCCGGTACTCCGAATGCGTTTGCCGGCTTCACCGACAGCGAAACGTGGAACTTCACCACCGCCGAAGTCATCGACCCGCCGGTCGTGGTGGTGAACAAGTACTTCAATGGCTCGCCCGAGCGGATCGAACTGCTCGTCACCGGCAACGGAACGCCGGGCTCCACCGTGGACATGCGCGGGATGATCCTGAAGGACTTCAGCGCGAATATCGACGCTGACCTCGGAGGCAAGCTGATCTTCACCACCTCCGACCTTTGGTCAGCCGTGCCGGTCGGCACCCTGATCACGCTCACCAACTGGGCCGGCAGTCCGGACCTCAGCGCCACGGACTTCACGCTCTCGGTGGGCCTGATGGACTCCGCCTGTTTCACCCCGGTCCCTGACTCGCCGGAAATAGATCTCACCGCCACCGACATGGTGATGATCAAGGCAGCCGGCAGCGATCCCGCGGGGACCGACGGTGGCATCCATGCCTTGGCCGCCGGACTTCCTCCGGCACAGTCCCTCTTCGCGTCCTTCACCGGTGCCAAAATGATCACCGCCGCCACCACCGGCACCAATCTCGGGGTGAAGGCCAACAACGCCACCGCCACACTCGCCGACTACATGTCCGGCTCTGATGCCAGCGCCGGGCTGGTATTGACGCTCGATGACTTCGGCGCTCCCAATAGCGGTCCCAATGCCGCCTTCATTGCGGCCCTGCGCGGTCGAACCGCCGGCCAGGGCGATGGCATCGCGACGGTCACCAACGCCACCCTCGACAGTGCGCTGCTGGGTTCCCCGATCTTCGATGCCGGCCAGACCGGAAACTCGCTCAAGGTCTCGCTGCTTGCCCAAGCGGGCACCACCCCGCTTTCGCAGGTCAACATCACGATCCCCGCGGCCCTCGGCACGCCATCCGGAGCCGTCCTTACCGGTCCGGCATCTGTAGGTGCCGCGGTGTCCGTAAACGGCCAAACGATTCAGGTGACATCGGCGGCGGTGACTACCGGCAACGCACTGGAAGTGACCATCAGCGGAATTTCCACCCCGGAAACTCCACAGGTATCCAACCAGGGAATCTATCCGCTCGCGATTTCAACGACGGGTGTGGGCGGCTCCTTGACGCCCCTCTCCACCCCGGCCGCCGCACGAGTGGCAACTCCGATCAACAGCTTGCGCGACACGGATGCCAACGGCTTCGCGTTCGACTCCGGACTGCTGGTTGCGGTGTCCGGCACGGTGACCGAAGAGGACTTCGGCGGCGGCGCGGCCAACTTCAGCGGCTTCCTTCAGGACACCACCGGCGGGATCTGCATCTCCTCACCGGGCCTGAATCTAGGGCTGCTCCGCGGTTACCGGTTCACCGTCCTCGGCACCGTCACCCAGACCAATGGACAAACCGCCATCGTCCCGGTCTCGTCGGCGCATATCGTCAACCGCGGTCCGGTCCCGGAGATCCTCGGTACCACGACCACCCTGCCTGCCCTCTTCGCCAATCACGAAGCCCGCGAGGGATCCTTGCTGACCATTCGGAACGTCGTGCTCGACTCGGGAACCTGGGGACCTGGAGCCACAGTCGTGCTTCGCGATCCCTCGGGAAATACCTTCGAAGTCCGAGTCCAGCCCGGTTCGACCCTCGCATCCCCCCCCTCCTTCCCCATCATCATCACCGGCATTCTCGGCCAATCCGACGCCACAGCTCCCTTCACGGGCAGCTACTATCTCATGCCGCGTGACATCGGCGATGCGGTGCATCTCCCCGACATCCAAGCGTGGATGTACGATAACAATGTGACGAGCAGCAGCGCGGACGACGATCACGATGGCCACGACAATGCCTTCGAGTATGCCTTCGGCCTTGATCCCCATTCAGCGACCTCGCTGAATCCGATCCCCATTCCGCTGAAAAGAGCCACGGGCAAGTTCACCTACACCCGCCGAGTCCCCGGGCTGACCGGGCTCGAGTATCGCGTCTTTGTGTCGACAAATCTGAGCACCTGGAACGAAGACACCGAAGCTGCTTCAAACATCACAAACACGTCGGGATCGGTTGAAACGGTGGAAGTTACCTTGAGCCCGCCGGATCCGATGAATGGCTCGAAACGGTTCGTGAAGGTCCAAGCGGACTAGTCCGTCGCTTGGCAAGCAGGGGAACGCGTCTAGCTTGTCGGGTTCGGTTGAATTTACCGAGCCAATGAATGACTCGTCTACTCTCCATCATTATTGCCGCTCTCCTTGGAATATCGGGAGTCGCGGCAGCGGCTCCCTTACGAGTGCTGGCGATTGGCGACAGCATGACGGAGGAGTATGCCTACGAATTCCCGTTCTCCGCGCCGGAATCCCAGCCCACCAATGCCAATACCCGGAGTTGGCCGGAGCTGCTGCGGATCTTCCGTCCGACTGAAGCCAGCCTAGGCCCTTTGGAGGCCACCGGCGGAAGCTACCTTGATCTGCGGAATGCCGGGCACGAGTGGAACTTCGGGATTCCCGGGATGACGATGATCTTCTGGAAGAACCTGCTCTACAACACGCCCTCGGATGACAAGGACGAGAAGGTGCTGAAGTTCGGGTATGGCCTGACTCGCGATGCTCTCGAAGATGAAATCGGCGTCGCCCAGGTGGTGGTGATCCTGTTAGGAGCGAACGACCTCAAGAAGGAATACAACGACCTCTTCAACAACACGGAGGACCCTGAATTCCTAACGGAATTGGTGAGCACCTACCTCAACCACATCCATGCCTGGGTGAGGATCCTCCGCCCCAACGTTCCTATTATCGTCTGCACTGTGCCAGATGTCGGGGCGACTCCGCAGATCTCAGGCACCTATAATATCCCCGCCAAACAGGCGAGCACGCGGGCCAAGATCGCGGCCTTCAATCAGGCAGTCATCACGTGGGCAGCCGGCAAGAATCCCGCTCCCACCATCGCGCGACTCGACCGCTTGACCGACCGGCTTTTCGACGAGCATCCCTTCCAACTCAATGGAACCGTCTTCAACATCACACCTCACCCGGAGAATCCTCCGACGAGCATTTTCTGTCGCGACGGCTTCCACGTGGCAACCATGGCGCAGGCGCTGATCGCCAACGAAATCATGGTGGCGATCAATGCCAAGCTCGGCACCAATCTAACGCCGTTCTCGAACCGCGAGATCCTGCAAAACCTGCTCGGGCTGAATCCCGATCAACCCTACCTGACCTGGGTTTCCGGAGCGGGGCTACCGGGGTCCGCCATGAACGCCGACCCCGACCACGATGGCCTGCCCAATGTGCTGGAGTTCGCCATGGGCACTCCGCCGGGATCCTTCAGCCGTCCGCTCACTGGCAGCTTCGCACCGGGACGATCGCTCTCGTGGCGGCCCGATCCCTTGGGGCTGCGTTTCGCGAACCTGATTCCCCAAGAGTCCACCAACCTGACGACATGGACGCCGGTCCCACCGGCCCGAACGCAAACGGCGGGCGACGGAACAGTGTCCGTCACGCCCGCCGCGGGGTCGAAGGGATTTGTGCGATTGCAAGCGACGCCGAAGCCTTAGCCGGTCACTTGTCGACCTTCACCTTGAAGTCGCCGATGGCCCACTGGATGCCGGCGAGGTAGTGGCTCAGGATGGTAGGGTTCCAGTACATCTCGTGGTTGTGGCCGATCGAGCAATAGAAGACCCGGCCCTTGCCCCATGAGTGCGCCCACGCGACGCCGAAGTCACCATCGGTGCGCTTGATGCCGCCGACTTTCATGTCGGTCTTCTCGGTGTCGAGACGCAGCAGCATGTGGTACTTCTTCGAGTCGTAAGGAGCCTTGAACTGATAGATCTCTTCTTTGAATTCCTGGTTCTTGCCTTCAAACATCGCGACCAGCGGATGCTTCTCCTGACCCGGCTCGACCTTGATCGAGACCTCGTGGCCCGCACCCCATGGATGGCCATCGAAGTAGCCGCCGACCATCTCGCCGTACTCGGACCAGTTGTAGAAGGTGTCGGTCGCGGCGTGAATGCCGACGAAGCCTTTGCCGCCTCTCACGAAGTCCATGAGGCTCTTCTTGAGAACCTCGACCTTGGCCTCGGCATCCTTGCGAGCATCAGCGCTCATACCCTTCAGCACATCCTGTGGAGGCATGAAGGGATCCATCGTGGTGCTGAGGAAAACGATGGCATCGAATTGATCGATCGTCTTCGGCTCGAAGTTCGCCAGGTCATCGCTGACCACGGTTTGGAAGGCGCCGGTTTTCTTGCCGAGCTCGGTAAGCGCGAGCTTGCCGGTTGGAATCGAGGCGTGGCGGAAACCCGCGGTCTTGGCGAAGACGAGCACCTTGCGCGCCTTGAACGGCTTGGCGAAAGCTTTCTCGGGAAGCGCCTTGGCGATGGCCTCGGCCGCTCCGGGAGGGGCTTGCTCATTGTCCGGCCCGGCGGCGACGAGGAAGAACGCCGCGGCAGCGCCGGCGAGTGGAAGGAGGAGAGTTGCTTTCATGTTCGGGATTTCAAATTGTAGCGGCGGTCTATGACCGCCGGAAGATGGCGGCACTAGCCGCATCGTGAGGTTCGGTTTACTGACTCCACAGGGATGCGGCTTATGCCGCTGAAGTGCGACGGTCACAGACCGCCGCTACATCGCTACTACGCACCGGGTTTGGTCCATGCTGCATTGTTTTTCGAGGAAGCGACAGCCGCCTCGATGAAGGCCATGCCGGCGACACCATCATCCACGGTCGGGAAGTCGTAGCCTTCCGGACGCGGGAACTTGCCTTGGATCTCGTCGCGGATGGCTTCGCTTGCGGCGAGGTAAACGTTCGCGAAAGCCTCGATGAAGGCTTCCGGGTGGCCGAAAGGCAGGCGCGTGACGCCGCCAGCCTCGGGACCATTGTAGGTATTGCCGCGACGCCAGGTCTCGCGGGGCTTGTCGAGCCACTTCACCACCAGTTCGTTCGGGTGCTCCTGGTGCCACTCGATCGAACCTTCCGTGCCGTAAACGCGGATGTTGAGGTTGTTCTCATCGCCGCTGGAAACCTGCGACGCGTAGATGATGCCCTTCACGCCGTTCTCGTAGCGGACGAGGATGTTGCCATCGTCATCAAGGTGGCGGCCGGGAATAAAGGTGGTCAGCTCGGCGGCGAGTTCCACGATCTCCAGCCCGGTGATGTAGCGAGCGAGGTTCTCGGCGTGCGTGCCGATGTCGCCGATGCAGTTCGAAACGCCCGAGGTATTCGGGTCCATTCGCCAGTTCGAGATCGCGCCGTCGGCCGCGTCCTTGAAGGCGCTGGCAGCGTAGCCTTGCGGATACTCCGCTACGATCTTGAGCAGCTTCCCGAGCTTGCCGGATTTCACGATCGCGCGGGCTTCCTTGACCATTGGGTAGCCGGTGTAGTTGTGGGTCAGCGCGAAGACCTTTCCGGACTTCTTCACCACGTCGACGAACCCTTTCGCCTCCGCGAGCGAGAACGCCAGCGGCTTGTCGCAGATCACGTTGATGCCGGCGTTGAGGAACGCGGTGGCCACCGGTACGTGGAGATTGTTGCGGACCACGATTGAGACGAAGTCGATGCGCTGGTCAGCGGGCAAGGCGGCTTCCTTCTGCGCCATCTCCTCGTAGGAGGTGTAAACGCGGGACGGATCGAGGTAGAAATCCTCGCCGGAAAGTCGGCTCTTCTCCGGATCGGAGGAGAAGCACCCGGCGACGAGTTCGATCTTGCCGTCGAGATTGGCAGCCATGCGGTGGACGCCGCCGATGAAGGCGCCACGGCCGCCGCCGACCATGCCCATGCGGAGTTTGCGATTCATGTGGAAGTAGGGTCTGAGTTCGGGAATTTCCTGAATGGAACCGCCAAGACGCCAAGGACGCCAAGCCGGAAAATTAAATGTTCTATTAGAGGATCGAGAACCAACCTGTCACCCCTGCGATTTGCAGCAGAGGATTCAGGTTAGAGTCTCAATCGTTTCCTTCACGAAGACACACAGGACGACGTGGCCGGCCCCTTGCCATACAGGGATGACGCAGGTGGAAAAGAGTTCCCAGCCCGCCTTCTGCATGTCGTTCAGGTATTGGTCGAGTTTGTTCGAGTCGACCTGCCCGTTTTTGATCGGCCACTGGGAGGTCTTATATTCTTTCATGAAGGAAACAACCGGCAATCAGATCACACCGCCACCGGCGCGCCGGAGGCAGCCGAAGCGTAGATCGCGTCGATGATCTTCATCAGCTTGAGCGCTTGGTCTGGCGTGTTGAATGCCTCGGCGGTGCCCTCGATGGCGTGGATGAAGTTCGCGGCGGAGGCGCTGCGGCCCATGTCCTCGCAAGCTTCGGTGACGATGCTGCGGTTCACCGAGCAGCCGTTCTCCTGAACGTAGAGTTCGCAGGTATCGATGGCGGTCTCGTCCAGACCGTCGCGCCCGAACAAGCGCTCGACCTTGCCGCCAGCCTTGGTGCCTTGGAAGACCACGGAGACTTCCTCGCGCTTGATCATCTCCGCCCAGGAGACCTGGAGCGTCAGGACCTGGCCGGTCTTGAAGGTCACGAAGCCGTGGGCTGCCGCCTCGACGTCATTGATGCCGTCCGCCTTGTCCGGAATACCCCACGGGCCCTTGAAACCTTTGTCGGTGATATGGTCGTTGAAGGTCTGCGCGAGCACGTGCGACGGCTCCGGGTAATCCATGAAGTAGAGCGCGAGGTCGATCATGTGCAGCAGGTCGATCACCGGCCCGCCGCCGGAAAGCGCCTTGGTGGTGAACCAGCCACCAAAGCCCGGGATGCCGGTGCGGCGGATCCACTTCGCCTGCGCGGAGTTGATTTTGCCCACTGTGCCATCGGCCGCATACTTCTTCATCGCGATCGACTCGGGCCGGGCGCGGTTGTTGAAGTTGAACATCAGCTTCTTGCCCGCGGCATTCGCGGCATCGATCATCTCCTGGACCTCCGCGGCAGTGAGCGCCGGGGGCTTCTCGGAGAAGACGTGCTTGCCCGCATTGAGGCACTGGATCGCCAGCGGCTTGTGGAATTTGTTAGGAACGATGATCGACACGGCATCGATATCGGCCTTCGCCAGCATGTCTTCGACGCTCTCATAGGCGCCTTCCACATTCCACTGCTTGGCCGCGCGCTCGGCCGCACCCGGTGCCGGGTCGGCGACGGCGGTGACGGTGGCTCCGGCCTTGCGGAAACCTTCCGCGTGATAGCGCAGCATGCCGCCGGCTCCGATGACTCCTACTTTGGTGGACATGATCTTTATTGGTTGGATTTGTCGAACGCGGCGTCGAAGGCGACGGTATTGCGCGGGAAGTCGAGGCCCTTCACAAAGGCACAGCTCTCGGTGGCACCGTGGAAGCGGTCCATGCGGCCGTCTTCCCACTCGATCGAAAGCGGACCGCTGTAGCCCGTGTCATTGAGCGCGACGATGACTTCCTCGAAGTTGATGTCGCCGCGGCCGACGCTGCGGAAATCCCAGTAGCGGCGCGCGTCGCAGAAATCGGTATGGCCGCCGAAGACGCCGACCTCGCCGGTGCCGTGGCCCCACCAGACGTCCTTCATGTGGGCGTGGTGGATGCGCTCGCCGAACTGATAGATGAACTTCACGTAGTCGACGCCTTGGTAGCCGAGGTGGCTCGGGTCGTAGTTGAAGCCGAAACGCTTGTGGCCGCCGACCGCATCGATGGCGCGCTGGGCGGAAACGATGTCGAAGGCGATCTCGGTCGGGTGGACTTCAAGGGCGAAATAGACGTCCTCCTTCTCGAAGGCATCGAGGATCGGCTTGAAGCGGGTGCCGAAGTCATCGAAGCCCTTTTGCAGATACTCCTGGCTGGTCGGGGGGAAGGCATACAGTGCACCCCAGATCGAGGACCCGGTGAAGCCGTTCACGACCGTCTTGCCGGAGCCGGCCGGCTTGGTCGCCATGTAGGACTTGCCGGCATCGAAGAACTTCCGGGCGGCCTTGGCGGTGTCGATCATCTCCTGTGCGGCGCGCTGGCGGACGCCCTCCGCATCGCCATCGCCCCAGACGTGCTCGGGCAGGATCGACTTGTGGCGCTCGTCGATGAGGTCGCAGATCGCCTGGCCGACGAGGTGGGCGGAGATCGCGTAGCAGGCGAGGCCATGCTTTTTCAGCAGCTCCCAGCGGGCTTCGATGTAGCCGGGCTCATTCAGCGCCTTCTGGACGTCGAAGTGGTCGCCCCAACAGGCCAGCTCGACGCCGTCGAAGCCCATGGCCTTGACCTTGGGGAAAAGTTCTTCCGCGGGGATGTCGGCCCACTGGCCGGTGAAAAGGGTAACGGGTCTGGACATGGTCGTGGGGTGGATGGTGCGTGGAGATTGGCGACGGCCTTTCACCGGGGGAATGGGAAAATCCCGGGGAGCCGTGAAAATTGCGACATGATCCGGTATCCTTCCCCACCCCACCCCTTGACCTCCGGCGTGGCGCGGATGAGGCTGCCGTGCGCATGGCCACCCCGCTCACATTCAGCCCCGTCGAGGAAATCATCGCCGAGATCGCTGCCGGCCGCATCGTCATCGTGGCCGATGACCCGGACCGGGAGAACGAGGCCGACCTGATCGCCGCGGCCTCGCTGTGCACCCAAGAAACGATTTCTTTCATGGCCGTCCATGGCCGCGGCCTGATCTGCGCCCCGATCACCCAGGAGCGCGCCGAGGAGCTGGAACTCCAGCAAATGACCCGCCGCAACCGCGAGGTGCTCCGGACCGCGTTCACGGTTTCGGTCGATGCCGCCAAGGGCGTGAGCACCGGGATTTCCGCCGCCGACCGCGCCCGCACCGTCCAGTTGCTGGCCGACGCCACCGCCAAGGCGGACGATTTCGTCCAGCCAGGCCACATTTTCCCGATCCAGGCCCGCGCCGGTGGCGTGCTGCGCCGGGCTGGCCATACCGAGGCGTCCGTGGATCTCGCCCGCCTCGCCGGCCTGCCAGCCGCCGGGGTGATCTGCGAGATCATGCACGTGGACGGCACCATGGCCCGGGTCGGTGACCTCGGCGAATACCAGCACGCCCACGGGCTGAAGGCCTGCACCATCGCCCAGATCATCCAGTGGCGGCGGCGCTCGGAGAAGCTGGTCGTGCGCGAGGAGACCATCAAATTGCCGACCGACCACGGCGAGTTCGATTGCCATCTCTACCGGGTGGAAACCGACGGCTCGCATCACCTCGCCCTCAGCCGCGGAAAGATCGATCCCGAGACGCCGACCCTCGTGCGAGTCCACTCGGAATGCCTCACCGGGGATGTTTTCCTTTCCCAACGCTGCGACTGCGGCGGCCAGCTCGATGCGGCCATGGAGCACATCGCGAATGATGGCGGCATCCTCCTTTACCTCCGGCAGGAAGGCCGCGGCATCGGCCTCGCGGCGAAGATCCACGCCTACAAGCTGCAGGAGCAGGGCTTCGACACCATTGAGGCGAACGAGAAACTCGGCTTCCCCTCCGACCTGCGGGACTACGGCATGGGCGCGCAGATCCTCTGCGACCTCGGAGTTCGGAAGATCCGCCTGCTGACGAACAACCCGAAGAAAGTCGTCGGCCTGGAAGGCTACGGGCTGGAGATCGTCGAACAGCTTCCGATCCGCCTGCCGGAGAATGTCCACAACGCCCGCTACCTCGCCACCAAGCGCGAACGCATGGGCCATCACCTCTAACAGTGATGATCCGCAAGGCCTTCGTGATGTCGGTGAATCCCGGCGCGGAAGAGGAATACGAGCGGCGTCACCAGCCGATCTGGGACGAACTCACGGCAGTGTTGAAAGCACATGGCGTGCACAACTACTCGATCTTCCTGCATCCCGAGACGCGGCAGCTTTTCGGCTATGCCGAAATCGAGAGCGAGGAGTGCTGGGAAGCAATCGCGGAGACGGAGGTGTGCCAGCGTTGGTGGAAGCACATGGCCGATGTGATGCCAGCGAATCCGGACTCGTCACCCGTATCCGCGCCGTTGCGCGAGGTATTCCATCTCGATTGAGTCGTGGATCTTCATGGTCCCCGACGGGGACCCAGCCAGTAGCCGGGGGTCGAGCCGCGAAGCGGCGATTACCCCCGGTTTCGGCCATGACCGGAGGGCATCCCGGACGGGATGCAAGCCGGGACCGAGCCACCTCGTCGCCACTATCCGGCTTCGACCCCGCCGGGGTCGCGATCTCACGAATCTAACACCCCGGGTAGTCGCTTCGCTCGACCCGGGGCTACTGGCTGAAATCCCTCCGGGATCGGAATGCCAGATCTCTCAGACTGAAGCTAGTGATTCGTCGATCACTTCGAGCATGAAATCCGCATCGGCTTCGGTGATGCACATCGGCGGCTTGATGCGGAGAACATTCCCCAACAGCCCGCCCTTCCCGATCAGCAGGCCGAGTTCCTTGCATCGCTCGAACACGGCCGCGCATTCGTCGCGGGCGGGTTCCTTCGTCTCGCGATCCTTCACCAACTCAACGCCGAGCATGAGGCCGAGGCCACGGACTTGGCCGATGAGCGAGTGCTTTTCCGCGAGCCGGTGAAAGCCAGCCGTAAGACGAGCGCCGATCTTCAGCGAATTCACCTGCAGCCCCTCCTTCTCGATCACCCTCAGCACCGCGCGCCCCTGAGCCATCGACACCGGATTGCCGCCGAAAGTGTTGAAGTGAATGCGCGTTGCCAAAGTCTTCGCGATCTCCGGCGTGGTCACCACCGCAGCGAGCGGACAGCCATTCCCGATGCCCTTGGCCATCGTGACAATGTCGGGAATCACGCCCTGCGTTTCGAAGCCCCAGAAGTGCGTGCCGGTGCGCCCGAAGCCAGCCTGTACTTCATCCGCAATGCACAGGCCGCCGGCAGCCCGCGCATGCTCGTAGGCATGCTTCAGATAACCCTCGGGAAAGACCACCGTCCCGCCGACCCCTTGGATCGACTCGGCGATGAACGCTGCGATCCTTCCGGAAGTGCCGAAGCGCACAAGATCCTCCACATCCGCGGCATACTTCTTCCCCGCGTCGGGATCATCGCTTCCGAAAGGCCCGCGATAGATGTCCGGCATCCGCGCGTGCTGGACGCCGAAGGAGTGCGGTACATTGAATTTCCACGTGTGGTGCGAAGTCAGTGCCATCGCCGACGGGCTGCCGCCGTGGTAGGCATTGCGCAGCGCAATCGCATCGTAGTTCCCCGTGTAGGCGCGCGCCATCAGCATCGCGAGGTCGTTCGCCTCCGAGCCCGAATTGACGAAGTAGCAGACCTTCAGATCGCCCGGCATCTTCGCTGCAAGTTCCTTGGCGTAGAGCGCGATGTTCGGGTGCAGGTAGATCGTTGTCGTGTGGGAAATAGTCTCGTTCTGCAGGTTCGCCGCGGCCACCACCTCGGGATGGCAATGCCCCACGCTCACCGTGACGATGCCGCCAAAGCCATCGAGGTAGCGGCGGCCGGTTTCGTCGAAGAGGTACTGACCCTTCCCTTCCACGATCATGATCGGCTTCTTGTAATAGTGGAAGATGCCGGGGCTGACGTATTGCTTTCGAAGATCGAGCACCTCCTCCGGTGAAGGACCATCGTAAGGCAGCGGCGTGTAGTCGAAGGGCGGGAGCGTGGCCATGAGGATCAGGGATGGATTTTAACCGGGGCGACTTTCCGGAAAGCCAGGAAGAGCACGAAACCAAGCCCGAACCCGACGAACCAGGCCTGCCGGTAGAGAGTTTCGAAGATGTCCGGCACCGAAGCGGCGTCGAGGGCACCAATCTGCACCAGAAAGCCCGGCAGATTCGGCGAAACGGAGAGCAAGAACGCGGACAACCCGGCGAGGCTGAAGCCGTTGGTAAAGCGATAGATGCCGTTCGTCCGGTAGAGTTCATCCACATCCAGCTTCCTCCGCCGCAGCACAAAGTAATCGGCGATCATGATCCCGGCGATCGGCCCTAACAGCGCGCTGTAACCGATGAGCCAGGTGAAGATGTAACCATTCGGATCGGCGTAGAGTTTCCACGGCATCATCAGGATGCCGATCACCGCGGTGATCATGCCGCCGGTGCGGAAGCTGATGTGCTTTGGAGCGAGATTGGAGAAGTCGTTCGCCGGGGAAACGACATTGGCCGCGATATTCGTCGAGAGCGTGGCGATGGCGAGAGCGATCAGGGCCAGCGCGGAGAGCCATGGGCTGCCGATCTTGCCGATCACGTCCACGGGGTTCCAAATACCATCGCCGCCGTAGATCACCACCGTCGCTCCCGTGACCACGATGCCGATGAACGAGTAGAGCGTCATGGTCGGAGGGAGACCGATGGCCTGGCCGAGCACCTGGTCCTTCTGCGATCGAGCATAGCGGGAGAAGTCGGGGATATTCAGCGAAAGGGTCGCCCAGAAACCCACCATCGCGGTGAGACCCGCGCCGAAGACGGGCAGGAATTCATTCACCGGTAGCGCCCGCGAGTTGCCTGCGAAGACAGGGCCAAAGCCACCGGCTTTCGCAACCGCCCATACCATCAGCGCGACACCCACGAGCAACAGAAACGGCGCACTCAAGACTTCGAGCCACCGGATCGACTCCATGCCCTTGAGGATGAAGAAAACATTGATCGCCCAGAAGACCATGAAGCAGGCGAACTGGCCGCCGGAAATGCCGAGCCACGAAATCGCCTCCGGCTTGTCCCAGCCGAACATCATGCCCAGCGTCGAGTAAATCGCGTCTCCTCCGACCCACGTCTGAATGCCGAACCACCCGCACGCCACCACGCCACGCAGCATGGCGGCGACATTGGCACCGCGGGTGCCGAAACTGGCGCGCAGCAGCACCGGGAAAGGGATGCCGTAGGCCGTGCCGGGATGAGCATTCAGGGTCATCGGCACCAGCACGATGAGATTGCCCAGGAACACGGTGAGCACCGCCTGCCACCACGTGAGCCCATTGCCTAACAGACTGCTGGCGATGCTGTAGGTCGGGATGCACACGGCCATACCCACCCACAACGCGGCGATGTCGCGCGTCGACCAAGTCCGCTTCGCCACGGGCACCGGGGCAATGTCGTCATTGATCAGCGAATCGTCGTGATGGGGCTGGTGCATCGAAATCAATCCTTCGGCCTGCGCTCAAGAAATGTCCCCCACCCCGTGTCGCCGCACCAAGTACCATCGCGGACCATCACCTTGCCACGCACGGTGACGAGTTCCGGACGCCCCTCGACGGGCCAGCCTTCCCACGCCGAATAGTCGGTGGCCATCGAATGGGTGGCGGCGGAAATGATGCCCCGCCATGCGGGATCCCAGATCACCAGGTCGGCGTCGCTGCCGAGGGCGACCTCGCCCTTCCGCGGGTAAAGCCCGAAGATCTCGGCAGCGCGGGTGCTGGCGAGTCTAACAAAAGCATGCAGGTCGATGCGGCCGGTGGCGACCCCATGCGTGTAGAGCAGCTTCACGCGCTCCTCGACGCTCGGGATGCCGTTCGGGATGAGCGTGAAGTTCGCCGGCTTGCCGGTTGGCTCGAACGAAGCATCGACCGCCTTGTCGGCTTCGGGGTGGCCCATGTGCTTCTGGGTGGCGAAATCAAAGGGCGCGTGATCGGTGGCCACGGTGTCGATGGTGCCATCAGCGAGACATTGCCAAAGGAACTCCTGCTGTTCCTTGGAGCGGATCGGCGGGCTCATCACCCACTTCGCGCCCTCGAATTCCGGCTTCTCGGCATAGCTGCTGTCGAGTGTGAGGTAAGGCGCGACCGTCTCGATGCCGGCCTTCACGCCACGGGCCCGAGCCTCGACGATCGCCTCGACCGCCGGCCTGCAACTCGTGTGGACCACATAGACCTCGGTGCCGGTCATGCCCGCGAAGGTCATCAGGTGATGGCAGCCTTCCGCCTCCACACTGATCGGCCGCGACGGCTCGTGCCATTCCGGGCCGGTCTTCCCCTCGGCGACGAGCTTCTTCTGGGTTTCAGCCACCAACTCCGCGTTCTCGCAGTGGGCGGTGAGCACAGCGCCGAGTTCCTTCACAGTGACGAGCGTGCGGTAGAGCTCGGTGTCATCGATGCCGAAGGCGCCCTTGTAGGCGAGGAAAACCTTGAAGGACGAAATGGCTTCCTCCTTCACGATTGCCGTCATGGCCGCGGCCGTCGTGTCGTCGAACTTCGTGATCCCGGCGTGGAAGGTATAGTCGCAGGAGGCGAGACCGGCCGCCTTGCTTTTCCACAGCCGGATCGCCTCCAGCGGGTCCTCGGCACGCGACGGGCAGCACATCTCAATCAGCGTGGTGGTGCCGCCCATCAGCGCCGCCTTGCTGCCGCTCGCCCAATCGTCCTTCGCATAAGTGCCCATAAAGGGCAGGTAAATGTGGACGTGGGGATCGATGAAGCCCGGAAAGACAACCTTGCCGGTCGCATCGATCACCTCTGCTCCGGGAGGCACGGGCAAGTCGCGATCAATGGCGGTGATCACACCGTTCTCGCATAGGATGTCGGCGGTGAAGCGGGTGGTGGCAGTGACGATGTCGCCGTTGCGGATGAGAAGGCTCATTGGATGTTAGAAGAACGAACCGCGGAGAAGAACGCAGGGATTTCTATTTCTGGGGATCGGCTGGGGTTCCCGAAACCAACTTCCTAAATCCCCATTTCACGAGAACCAACATGACAAGCACACCGAGGATCACACCCGTCTGATGCTCGGGAAACTTCCACACGACGAAACTGGCGAGCACGATCATCAGCAAGCGAAGCAAGAAGCGGACAAGAAGCCCACGAATGCTTGGACGATACGGAGACGACAACCCGGGCTCGGAATCGGTGGATGACATTGGCTGCGCTCCTTTCACCTCGCCCACACCTCCCCATCGCCGAAGGAGAACCACCGCGTGGTCGTGGTCTTGCGTTTGGTGAAGAACTCGACGCCTTCCTTGCCCTGGATGTGGAGGTCGCCGAAGAACGAATCGTTCCAGCCGCTGAAGGGGAAATAGGCGAGCGGTGCGGGAACGCCGACGTTGATGCCCACCATGCCAGCGCTGACATTGCGACGGAATTCGCGGGCGGCCTTGCCAGAGCTAGTGAAGATCGACGCCCCATTGCCAAAGGCCTGCCGGTTGGCGAGCGAGATGGCATCTTCAAGGGTCTTCGCACGCAGCACGGCCAGCACGGGACCGAAGACCTCCGTCCCCATCAGCGGGTTGTCAGGCGTCACGTGGTCGATGACGGTAGGCCCAAGGAAGAAGCCGTCGGGAGCGGCGTCCACCTTCGTCTTGCGACCGTCCGTTAGAACCTTTGCCCCGGCATGTTCGCCAGCATCGACAAGCCCGGAGACACGCGCCTTGTGCTCGGCGGAAATGACCGCGCCCATGTCAGGCTGCGAGTCGCGGATGTCGGTAGGACCGACCTTCATCGCACCCACGAGATCAGCCAAGGCGGGCAACAGCTTGTCCCCCGCCTCCCCGACTGCCACCGCGGTCGAACCGGCCATGCAGCGCTCGCCCGCGCAACCGAACGCACCGTCCTTCACCGCCTCCACCGTGCGATCCACGTCGGCATCGGGCATCAGGATCACGAAATTCTTCGCGCCACCGGCCGCTTGGACACGCTTGCCATGGGATGTTCCCTTGCGATGGATCTCGCGGGCCACCGGCGTCGAGCCGACGAAGGAAATCGCCGCGACGTCCGGGTGCTCCAGCAGCGCATCCACGCACTCGCGGCCGCCATGGACGATATTCAGCACACCCGGCGGCAAGCCGGCTTTCTCTAACAAGCCCACCACGCGCTGCATGGTGAGCGGGACCTTCTCGCTCGGTTTGAGCACGAAGGTATTCCCACAGGCGATGGCGATCGGCCACATCCACATCGGGACGAGGGCCGGGAAATTGAACGGACAGATGCCCGCTACCACGCCGAGCGGGTGCCGGTCGGTGTGGCAGTCGATCCCCCGCGCGATGTTCTCCAGCGACTCCCCCATCAGCAGCGTGGGGATCCCGCAGGCAAACTCCACCACCTCGATGCCCCGCCGCAGGTCGCCGCGGGCCTCGGAAAGGGTCTTGCCGTGCTCCGTGGAAATGCCGAGGCAGAGCTCCTCGAAGGCGTCCTCCAGCAGGATCTTCAGCCGGAATAGCACCTGAGCCCGCTCGTTCGGCGGGGTGTCCCGCCAATCGGGAAAAGCAGCCCTGGCAGCCGCGACGACCTCGTTCACCTCGGCCGCGCCACACATCGGGACGGAGGCGATGACCGTGCCGCGGGAGGGATTGAAGACTTGGCTGCTGCCCCTGCCCGCCACCTCCTTCCATTTTCCACCAAGATACAAGGGGCAGGTCTGATCCACGGCGGCAGGGTTCATGATGGGTGCGCCTGCAAACGGGCAGGATCACACCGTTTCTAGCGGAAAGCATGCCGCTCCAGCAAGGCCGCTTTCGTTGTTTTACCGGGCGGCCAGAGGAGGCGAATAGCAAGATTCGCGGAGCACCCTCACCTGAAGCCATCGCTTTTTCGCAAATTCCCTGCGCTTTTACGACCCGTTTGATTTTGACAATTCTCGACCTCATCTTCACCTCCGCCGCATGACCGAGTCCGCTCCCGCACGAATCTTCCCCGATCGTACCGAAGCCTGCCGCATTCTCGCAGCCGAAGTCGCCGAACTCGTCCGCTCGATCAACAACGCCGGCCGCCCCGCCGTGCTTGGTCTCGCGACCGGTCGCACCCCCCTGCCCTTCTACGCCGAACTGATCCGCCTGCATCAAGCCGGTGAACTCTCGTTCGCCAACGTGATTTCCTTCAATCTCGACGAGTATCTCGGCCTCTCGCACGGCCATCCGGAGAGCTACCGCACCTTCATGGAGCGCGAGCTTTTCAGCCACGTCGACATGCGACCGGAGAACATCAACATCCCGAACGGCAATCCCGACGACATTTCGGCCCGTTGCGCCGCCTATGAAAAGGCGATCCGCGATGCTGGCGGCATCGACTTCCAGCTCCTCGGGATCGGCCGCACCGGTCACATCGGCTTCAATGAACCCGGTTCGCCCCGCGACAGCCGGACCCGCCAGGTCGAGCTCGACCCGATCACCCGCGAAGATGCCGCGCCATCCTTCGGAGGGCTGGAGCACGTGCCCACCCACGCCATCTCGATGGGCTGCGGCACCATCCTGGAGGCACGGAAAATCGCCCTGCTCGCCTGGGGCGACGGAAAAGCATCCATCGTGAAGGAAGCACTCACGGGCCCAATCACCGACCAGGTGAGTGCGTCGTTCCTGCAAGAACATCCCGACGCGACCTTCTACCTCGATGCCGAGGCGGGCTCCGAACTTTGATTTGACGGGCTTCGGGTTCGATTCAGGGTCGGAACTATGAATCCTTTCCAGTCGCTCGCGGTCGTCGCCAGTGTAGTCGCGCTTTCTTCCTGCATTCCGCCCGGACCCGGTTACCCGCCGCCGGTCCACGGCCCGCCGCCAATTCCCGGTCCCCCGCTCCCCGGTGGGGGACTTCAGGCGCAACGCGACCAAGCCTACCAACAAGGCTGGGGCTTCGGCCGCAAGGACGCGCTCCAAGGCCGGCAAGCGAACTACCTGCTCTACAACAACTACTACAGTGCGGCAACCAAGAAGGACTTCGCGGCGGGCTACATGAATGCCTATCGACGGTTCCGGCGCTAAAACGGAAGTCGCTTCAGAAGGGTCCCGGCGGAAAGTAAACCGCCGCTCCACGGTCCCGATCCCGACGCCGCTGTTCCTCGCGCTCGCGGTCTTCCTTTTCTTTTGCCACGGCACGGCGGGCATCGATGTCGCGAATCTCGGCTTTCATTTCGTCCACCTCGTGGTCGGAGAGGCGCACCTCCTCCGGGAGCAATCCTCCGCAATACCCGCAGCGGGCGTGCTGGCGGCTGTAGAGCAGGCGCTGGCAATGGGGGCAGTTCATCGCAAAGGGAGCTACGGGGGGAAGCCGGCCCTTCTGTCTTCCCGCGACCTACCGGCCCGTTTCGCGGCATGCGACACCATTTGGGGTTTGGCATTTGGCCGCGCCCGGCTTCCATTCGGGGCGTGAAGGGACCTCACCGGTATCCGCTCATTTTCAACCCCAAGGCACGCAGTCAAAAAGGCAGGCGGGCGCTTGGCTTTTTGATGGATCACGCGACTCGCTTCGCGCTCTACGCCACGAGCAGCGCCGAGGAGGCCCGCGATCTTGCCGCTGCCTTCGCCCGCAATGGCGAGCCGGTGGTCATCGCGGCGGGCGGCGATGGCACGCTGAACGCCGTGGTTCAGGGACTCTCCGGTTCGCAGACCGCGCTCGGCGTATTGCCCGCCGGCACCATGAATGTCTTCGCCCGCGAACTCGGCATTCCCTTCGACAACCTCTCCCGCGCCTTCGAGGTGATCGAAGAGGGGCGAGTACGGGAGATCGACCTTTTCGAGGCGAATGGCATCCCCTTCGTGCAGATGGCCGGCGTCGGCTTCGACGCAATGGTCATCGAGGAAACCACGTGGGAGAGCAAGAAGGTGCTCGGTCCCCTCGCCTACCTGCTGGCCGCGGTGAAGGTGCTCGGGGAAACCCCGCCGCGGATGCTGGTGACTTGCGATGACGGCACGCAGGAAGAAGGCGTGGCTGTCCTGGCGGGCAATGGCTCGCTCTACGGCGGCCAATTCAAGCTCTTCCACAAGGCCGACAATCGCGACAGCATGCTCGACGTGCTGGTCTTCAAGGAGGCCGGCTACAGGCTGGTGCTCGACTCGCTGCGCGGGCTCGCACTCGGCGACTTGGAACACGCGGGCTCCACCGTCAGCTACCTGCAAGCCCATGCGCTGCGCGTGACCGCCGACCGCGAGGTGCCCGTCCAGGTCGACGGGGAATTGATGGGGCGTTGTACTGAGGTGGCCTTCACCAATCAGGACCCCGGCCGCCTGAGGGTGCTTGCACCCGAAGAACCGATCGGCAGCCGTTTCGCGGAAGCGGTCAAGGCGATGGTCTCGTGGACGAAATGGAAACCCCAGGAGCAGAAGGTGTGAGGGTTCCGCAAAAGCCATCGTGGAAACGCTGGCTGAAACGGATCGTCGTCACGGTGGCAGTGCTTTGCCTGCTGGCGGTGGCATTCGTGGCGTGGGCGAATTTCGCCGCGCTCCACGCCGGCCGTGGCGTGCTGTTCGACGACCTTTCGAAGGTTCCTGCGGGCAAGGTCGCGCTGGTGTTCGGCACCGACGACCGTTTCCAAGGCCGCGAAAACTTGTACTTCCGCTACCGCATCGATGCGGCGGAAGCGTTATGGAAAGCGGGCAAGGTCCGGCTGATCCTCGTTTCCGGAGACAACAGCGAGAAATACTACAACGAGCCGGAGAAGATGAAGGCGGCGCTCATCAAGCGCGGCATCCCGAAGGACCGGATCGTCTGCGACTATGCCGGCCTGCGGACCTTGGACTCCGTGGTGCGGGCGAAGGAGGTCTTCGGCCTCGACGACATGCTCTTCGTCTCGCAGCGCTTTCACAACGAACGTGCCGCCTACCTCGCCAAGGCGAATGGCATCACCTACTGCGGCTACAATGCCCGCGACGTGGCCGGCCAAGGCGGACTGAAAACGAAGCTCCGCGAGGTCGGCGCGCGGGTGAAGATGTGGCTGGACGTGCGGGTGCTCGGAACCAGGCCGAAGCATCTGGGGGAGAAGATCCCCTTGCCGGAGTAGGGATTATCCCTGTCGCACACGCCGCACGAAAAAGGCCTCCCTTGCGGGAGGCCCTTTGGAATCCGGAATGTGAGGGAACCTCAGCGGACCTTGAAGTGCACCGTACTGCGGAGTTTTCCGCCTTCGATGCGCTCGTTGAAGCTAATCTGGTCGAACTCCTCGAAGGCCGCGAGGCCCTTCTTGATGCGCGGGAGTTGCTCCTTGAATTCGGCGAACTTCTCGGGGCTGCCGAGAGCGGCTTCGCCGTTCTTCTCCATCAGCGTGACCCAGTCGCCGGTGAACTTCCGCAGCGTGTCGAAGTCCAGCTCCAGCCAAGCGCCCTTGCGCTCACCGGCTGCCTTTTCAGCCGACACGGCGAGATCGAGCGCCTGGGACTTCGAGGTGGACGCCACGAACCACTTGTCGCTGACCGTGACCGACGGCACGAAGTCGCCAAACGCACCCATCGAGAAGAACCAGGTGGTAAAGCCATCCTTCTCCGTGGGCATCGGCGTTTGCATCGGAATGTCCTCGCCCGCCAGTTCGCTCGCCGTCTTGAAGATGTTCTTCAGCGAACCCTCCATCTTGCCCCACGAGTCCTTGAGCTTAGCGCGATCGGTGACTGGCGAAACTGCGGATGCACGGAGGAAACGGCCGCCATCGACCAGCTCCTGAGGCACGCCGGGGAATGGCGGCATCTTGCCCTTGAGGTCCACCACCAGGGCGGTTTCCTTGCCAAGGCCGGAGTTGGCTGTCGAAAGCGCGTCCCACATCGCGATGGTGTCGGCGCGGAACTTCTCGTTGAAGAGCACGAAGCCTTGCTGGAATTGTGCGAACTCCTCCGAGTCCTCCACCTTCAGTCCGGCCACCTTTTCGGCCACGGAGTAAGCGGTCTCCACGAGCGCTTCGCCATATTCGCCGGCGCGCTTCGAGTATTCGGCATCGGCCACCCAATTGCCGAAGAGCAGCACATCATCGCTGGAGCCGAGATTCGCAAGCTGGTGAGCGGCGGTGTGATCGGCCGCGCCGCGATTGACGCCGCCGAAGAACTCGAACTTCACGCCCTGATCCTGCACCACCAGCCCGCCGATGGTATCGGCCTTGGCCAGGCCGAGCAGCGCGTCTTCCTTCTCTCCCACCAGCTCGAGCAGCGAAGCCAGCTCGCGGGTGTCGCCCAGGCCCTCGGCACCGGCCAGACCGTCACGGATGCCGAGCGCCATGTCCTTCAGGCTGCCGGCGATGCCGGACTTCACCACGCCTTGGTCACCGTAAAGGAACCCGGCCAGCTTCTTGCCTTGATAGCCATCCACAAAGGAAATCGCCTCATTGGCCGCAAGCGAGTCCTCGACCTTTTCCACCAGCGGACAGGCTTCCTCGCTATCGCCCACGAAGATCATCAGATAGTCTTCGAGCGCTCCTTGGGCAATCGACAGATTCTTCGTCTTGACCGCGGCGATCAAGCGATCCACGTCGGCAGGTTCGAGGGTCTGCTCTAGGTCTGCGCGACTGGCCTGCATCTGCTCCGCAAAGAAGCTGCCGGCGAGCTTGTAGCCCTTGAAGGTGACTCCGCCCTTGGTGAATTCCAGTGGCTTGGCGCCTTCGCCGAGCATGCCCGGCAGCCCTTCCAGACCGGAGGTGAGCTGCTCCTGCGCCATCGCCAGCGCCTCGGCGTCCTGCGCCTTCACCCCGATCAGCGTCGGCGGCATGGCGGCGGCTTCGATCAGCGCCATCTCCTTGCCGATCTCCTTGGCCATCGTCATCATCGCCTCCTGACTGGCTGTATCCAGGCCGGAGAAGTCGCCGTCCTTGGCACCGGCGGCGAAGGCCTGCGTCAGCACGCGCATCTGGTAGTAATTGCTGCGCTGGCTGAGTTTCATCAGGTTCGAGAGCTGCGGGGCGGTGCCCTTGCCGGTCGCGAGGAAAATTTCTTGGCCGAGGAACTTGCCGGCCTCGGCCGCGCCTTCGGCCATTTCCTCCTCGATGTCCGTGCCATCCTCTTCCTTCGCCATCTCGCGGATGAACTCCCAGGTCTTGAGCGACTTCAGGCGTTTGACGATGTCCTTGCCGTCGTAGAGGGCCATCACGCTCTCCGTATCCTTGGAAAGGTGGCCGACGATGCCGAGCATGGCCTTCCGCTCGCCGGGCGTCAGGGCCTTCACCACTGGAGCAGGCGGGGTCTCGGCGGGCGTCGCTGCCGGAGTCTTGGCGACTTCTCCGGGGGCCGCCGGCGCGGATTGCTGCTCCTTCTTCTCGCAGGCACCGAGGACGAGTGCCGAGACGGGAAGAACGGTAAACCAAGGGCGGAATGCTTTCATTGCTTGCGAACGCTACGGAAAACCACGGACCCGGGGCAATTCCAAACCGGAACAGGTTTGGGAATTAAACCGGGTCGTTAGATCCAACATTCCTAGGTCGGGGAGGATTCCTGCCGGACTTTCCCGCCGGCAGGAATCCGCCACGCTCCAGTCCAAGCTGGGGATCCCCCCTTTCCCCGGAAACCCATGTCTGAAAAACCCCGCCTCTCGTTCTGGCAGATCTGGAACATGTCCTTCGGCTTCTTCGGCATCCAGTTCGGCTGGGGCCTGCAGATGGGCAATATGTCCGCGATCTATGAGTATCTAGGCGCCAAGGAAAGCGAACTGCCCCTTCTGTGGCTGGCCGCCCCGCTCACCGGGCTCATCGTCCAGCCCATCATCGGCGCGATGTCCGACCGCACCTGGCACCCGTTTTGGGGCCGGCGGCGGCCGTATTTCCTCGTGGGAGCCATCCTGTCGTCGCTCGCCCTGTTCCTGATGCCCCACTCCGGCGCGCTTTGGATGGCGGCGGGGCTGCTGTGGGTCCTCGACGCCTCGGTGAATATCAGCATGGAGCCGTTCCGGGCGTTCGTCGCCGATTTGCTGCCGCACCAGCAGCGCACCGTGGGCTTCGCCATGCAGTCGGTCTTCATCGGGGCCGGCGCGGTGATCGCCTCGAAGCTCCCCGGCTGGCTGCGCGACCATGGCGGGGTCAGCGCCGTCACCGGAGCCGGGCAGCCGATCCCCCAGACCGTGCACGTCGCCTTTGCCGTCGGCGCGGTCGTGTTCCTGCTGGCCGTGCTGTGGACCGTCTTCACCACCAAGGAGCATCCGCCCTCGCCCGACGAAAAACCACCGGAGCACTCGGGCATGCATGAGATCCTCTCGGCGCTCAAGCAGATGCCCGCTCGGATGAAGCAGCTCGCCGTGGTCCAGTTCTTCACTTGGATGGGCCTCTTCTGCATGTGGATCTTTTTCAGCGTGGCCGTCGCGAGGAATGTCCTCGGTGCCACCGACACGAATTCCCAGCTCTACAAGGACGGCATCGACCTCGCGAACAACTGCTTCGCGGTCTACAACCTCGTCGCCTTCTTCGCCGCCATGGGCTTCCTGTGGCTCGGCCGGGTCTGCTCGGCCAAGCGCATCCATTTCGTCTCGCTGCTGCTCGGCGGCCTCGGGCTGGCCTCGGCCGGCGTCGTGAAGGATCACGCCGTGCTCCAATGGGTCTGCTTCAGCGGCATTGGCATCGCCTGGGCGTCCATCCTCTCGATGCCCTACGCGATGCTTTCCTCCGCCCTGCCGGCGAACCGGATGGGCGTTTACATGGGCATCTTCAACTTCTTCATCGTGATCCCGCAGATCCTCGTCGCCATCGTGCTCAGCCGGGTGATGGAGCATTTCGAAGGCTTCAACCGCCTGTCTGCCGTGGTGCTCGGCGGCATCTGCCTGCTCATCGCCGCCGCCTTCACGCTGATGGTGAAAGACGACCAACCCGCCACCCCATGACGCGATGAAGTTTGTGGCCAGCCTCCTGCTCTGTTTGACTGCTTCCGCAATGAATGCCGCCGAGCGACCCGTGATCTATCAGCTCCTGCCGCGGCTGTTCGGCAACACCTCCGAGACCCGCAAGACCAATGGCACGCTGGCGGAGAACGGCTGCGGGAAATTCAAGGATATCGATGCGGTCGCGCTGCGTTCGCTCAAGGACATGGGCTTCACCCACCTGTGGCTGACCGGCGTGCTGGAGCAAGCGAGCGGTACTGCCTATCCCAACCGCCCGGCCGATGCTCCGGACATCCTCAAGGGAATCGCCGGCAGTCCCTACGCCATCAAGGACTACTTCGACGTGTGCCCCGACTACGCGGTCAACCCGGCGAAGCGGCTGGATGAGTTCAAGCAATTGCTCGACCGCTGCCGGGAACATGGGCTGAAAGTCATCATCGACTTCGTGCCGAACCACGTCGCCCGCTCCTATGACTCGGACGTGAAGCCGGAGCACTCGTTCGGCAAGGGCGACGACACCACGGCCTTCTTCACCCGCGACAACCATTTCTACTACCTCCGTAGTAGCGACGCGGGCGGCGGCCCGCCGTTGAAACTGCCAACGGCGGACATGCCCGGCTGCACCGGCCGCTTCGCGCCGGAGACCGACTTTGGCAGGGTCACGGGAAACAACGTGATCTCATGGTCGCCTTCCATCAACGACTGGTACGAGACCGTGAAGCTGAACTACGGCCACGATTTCACCACCGGCCGCAATACCACCCACCTTCCCGGCCCCGAGTCCGAACCGGCGGACGTGCCGAAGACCTGGCGCACCATGGACGCCATCCTCGCTTACTGGCAGGAGATGGGCGTGGACGGCTTCCGGGCCGACATGGCGCACATGATCCCGATGGAATTCTGGCGCTGGTCCATCAAGCGCGCCCGCGATCGCGAGGCCGGCGTCTTCTTCTCCGCCGAGGCCTACGACAACGACCCCGCCAAGCTCACCGACGGCCACGTGCTCGACGAACTCCTCAAGTCCGGCTTCGACGCCGTCTATGACGACCCCGTCTATGACGTGCTCGAAGGCCTCTACGACTCCGGCAAGTGGGCCAACGACCTCGACACCCTCACCTTCACCGGCGAGCGCTTCCACCGCTCGCTGCGCTACGCCGAGAACCACGACGAGGTCCGCCTCGCCAGCCCCAAGGAGTGGGGCGGCCTCGGCATGCACGTCGGCCGGCCGGTGAGTGCCGTCCTCTTCGGCATGGGCCGCGGCCCGCTGATGCTCTACTCCGGCCAGGAAGTCGGCGAACCCGCCGCCGGCCAAGAAGGCTTCGGCGGCGACGACGCCCGCACCACCATCTTCGACTACTGGTCGATGCCGGAGTTCACGAAATGGTCTAACAGCGGCAAGTTCGACGGCGGCCGCCTGAGCGAGGAGCAAAAGGCCCTGCGGGCATGGTACGGCAAACTCATCCGCCTCATGCACGAACCCGCCTTCACCAAAGGCGAGTTCTACGGCCTCAACCACGCCAACAACGAAAACGCGCACTTCGGCCGCCTCGACGGCGAAACCGCCAGCGGCCACTGGCTCTACGCCTACCTGCGCCAAGACAAGACCAGCGGCCAAGCCTTCCTCGTCGTCGCGAATTTCCACGGCTCTCAAGCCATCGAAGGCGCGAAGCTACGCCTGCCGGAAAACGCCGTGGAGTGGCTGGATAAAAAGGACGCTAGGACGCTGCAGTTCACGGACCGTCTCGCTTCCGATTGGTCTGTCAAAAGCCCTGTCGCTCCCCTCGCCGGTGAAGGCGTTGCCCTTCCGAAACTCCCGCCACTCAGCGCGCTGGTGATCGAAGTCGCGCCCTGAACGCAAACCGCCCTCGGAGAGTGCGGACCACTTTCTATCTACTTCAAGATCACCAGCAACGGCCGGTGATCGCTCGCAGTGGCGACTTCGGGATCGTCGACGATCTTGCAACGATCCCACTCGACCGAGCGCCGCAGGGCATCGCTGACCATCACGTAATCGATCCGCGAATAGAGATCCTGGTAGTCCCAGTAGTGCGTCCAATATTCACCCCTTGAGTCTTTCAGGGCGATCATCTGCAGCGAACGGGGGCTGTTCCCCGCCCCGCGGATCGCCTTCACGGCAGGGCTGTTGCGCGTGTCATTGAAGTCGCCGTAAACCACCAGCCGCGCCTTGGGGTCGTCGCGGAAGACGGCATCGATCTCGCGACGGAACAGGTGCGCTTCGTTCAAGCGCATTTCCTCCTGGTCGCCGTCCTGAGAGTCACGTTTGGATTTCAGGTGCACGCCGAGAAACCGATAGGTGCCGGAGGGCGTAGCGATGGAAGCGTCGAGAATGCCGCGCTGCATATCGTATTCCCGCTTCATCGAGCGATAGGTCAGGTTCTCGTGAAGGGCTGTCGCGCCAATGGGAAAGCGGGAAAGAATCGCGAGGCTGCGGACAGGATCCGCACCGCCAGTGAGATAGAAATGCGCCATCGGATGACCAGCCCGTTCCAAGTAGCCTTGGAGATCCTTCACGTCTTCCTCCGTGCCGATTTCGGAGACTCCGAGGATGTCGGGCTTCTGCCCGGCCAGCACCTTGGCCACCGCGAGGCGCTCCTTTTCCGGCTTCGGCCTGCCCTGCTGACTCTGGCCATCGACATAGCTGTCCATGGTCAGCCAGTTCTCCACATTGAAGACGACGAAACGGACCGTCCCCTGCTCGATCGCGGCGACATCCGTGAACGGCGTGTCGGCAGACTTCGCCACCCGCGCCGGTGCCACCGGTTTCGGGGCGGGCTTGGCGGGGGCTTCTGCGGGCGGAGGCGGTGCCTGGGCCGCCCAATCCCCGGCCTGATCTTTCTTCTCGCAGCCGACCAGCGAAAAGAAAAACGCCCCGAGTAACCCCGGGGCGATCTGGAACAGACGCTCGTGAAATTTCACGCCGGTCAGGCCTTGTCGTGCACTTCCTTGCCGGCTGCTTCCTTGATCCGCACTTCGTCTTCCGAGCGAGTGATCTCATGCTCGAATTCTTCGCGGGCCTTCTTGAATTCACCCATGCTCTTGCCGAGACCGCGGGCGAGTTCAGGGATCTTTTTCGCTCCGAAAAGGAGGAGGACGATCACGAAAATGATCATCATTTCTTGTCCGCCGAGGTTAAACATGGCGAGTGGCGTGTTCATGAGTTGGAGCGTAGGCCCCCCGTGGGCCGCTTGCAATGGGAATAACGGTCGCGGAAAGGCACCTCGTTCAACAAAATCATGAGCCCCGGTGATTGCTTCCCGGAAGGCGAGATTGGCGGTTTTCAATCCACTCTCCCGCCGCTATCGCACGGGGCGTGCGATTGCCGGTTCATGAAATCGAGGCCGACCTGAAAGCCGCCGTGGCCCGCGGCGAGCGCGACCGCGTGCTGCTGAAAGCCCCGACCGGCTCCGGCAAATCGACGGCCGTCCCCGGCATGCTCATGGACGCCGGAATTTCCGGAAAAATCCTCGTGATCGAGCCCCGCCGGATGGCCGCACGGCTGCTCGCCGGCTGGGTGGCGAAGCTTCGCGGTGCCCGGCTTGGCGGCGAAGTCGGCTACGCAGTGCGTTTCGACACGAATTACGGCCGCGACACCCGCCTGATCTACATGACGGACGGGGTCTTCCAGCGCTGGCTGCAGGAGGATTCCGCGCTAAAAGACGTTGGCGCGGTGGTTTTCGACGAATTCCACGAGCGCCGGCTGGCCGTGGACGTGGCACTTGGCCGCTGCCTCGACCTCCAGGAGGCCGCCCGTCCCGATCTGCGGGTTCTGGTCATGTCCGCCACCCTCGAAACCCGCGGACTAGCGGAGTATCTCGCTCCGGCTCAAATGCTTGAAGCGGGTGGCCGCACCTTCCCCATCGAAATCGCCTACCGCCCCGAGCGCCCGAAGGTGAACGACCGCCGCGGCGGCCCGCCGCAGGAAACGCCGGTCTGGGAACGCATCGCCACCGTCTGCAAGGACGCCCTCGCCCAGCCGGACGCCGGCGACGTGCTATGCTTCCTGCCTGGCATGCACGAGATCCGGAAAACGGTCGAAATCCTCGAAAACTCATCGTTTGCCCGCGGCCACGACATTTTCCCGCTGCACGGCGGCCTGCCACCCGCGGCGCAGGAGGCGGCGGTTTCACCGGGCAAACGGCCGAAGATCATCGTCTCGACGAATGTTGCCGAAACCTCGCTGACCATCGAGGGCGTGCGCACCGTGATCGACGCCGGTCTCGCCCGCGAGGCGAGCTTCGACCCGCGCCGGGGCATCGATACCCTGCTGGTTCGGAAAATTTCCCGCGCCTCTGCCGAGCAACGCGCCGGTCGTGCCGGCCGCACCGGTCCCGGGCGAGCCTTCCGGCTGTGGAGCGAAAGTGAGCATAACCGCCGCGAGGCCTTCGACGCGCCCGAAGTCCGCCGCGTCGATCTCGCGGAAACCGTGCTCCTGCTGAAAGCCGCCGACATCCGGGACGTCCGCGACTTCCGCTGGCTGGATGCCCCCCTGGAGGAAAGCCTGCTGCGCGCGGAGTCGCTGCTGCACGACCTCGGCGCGATCGATTCCATCGGCGATCTCACCGACGAAGGCCGGGCCATGGCCGCCCTGCCTTTGGAGCCGCGCTACTCGCGGCTGATGCTCGCGGGCGTCGAGCAAGGCTGCGTGGCCGAGATGGCATTCATCGCCGCGGCCGTGCAGGGCGAAGGGATCTTCGTGAACAAGCGCGGCGGGTTCGGCCGCAAGGATTTCGTCTTCAAGGACGACGCCAGCGATTTCGAAGCCGAGTGGCGTGCCTTCGATTCCGCCGCAGGGATGGACTTTCATCCCCAGCGCTGCGCTCCGCTCGGAGTCCACGGCCGCGGCGCCCGCGAAGTGGCACAAGGTTTCGACCGGCTGCGAAAACTCGCGCTCCAGCGCGGCTGGCCATGGGAAGACGTCGATTTCACCAAGCACCGTGAAGCGGTCGGACGCGCAATGCTGGCGTCCTTCAGCGACCGTCTGGCGGTGCGCTTCGGCGAGGCCACCCTCGCCTGCCGCGTGGTCCACAAGCGCAAGGGCAAACTGGATGAGGACAGCGCGGCGAAGAACGCCGCCGCCTTCGTCGCCGCCGAGATCACCGAGGTCGAGGGCCGCGACGTCACCGTCCAGCTCCGCCGCGCAACGGCCGTCGATCCGGCGTGGCTGAAAGAGCTCTTCCCCGACGACTTCACCCATACCGACGGCGCGGCCTACGATGAACCTCGTAGAAGAGTCGTCTCGCGGAAGGAGACCCGCTTTCGCGACCTCGTGCTGGAGTCGAAGGAAAGCGACCACGGCATCAATCTCGACGCCGCCGCCGAGATCCTGGCGGCGCGGGTGCTCTCCGGTGAACTGGTGCTGAAGCACTGGGACGCCGCCGTGGACCAATGGTGCACGCGGCTTTCCTGCCTCGGCCAATGGATGCCGGACATGGAGCTGCCCGGCTGGACCGACGAGGATCGCGCCGCAGCGGTCGCACAAATCTGCCACGGAGCCGTCAGCTACAAGGACATCAAGGAGCGCCAGGTGTGGCCGGTGCTGCGTGAATGGCTCAGCCACACCCAACGCGCCGCCCTCGATTCCTATGCTCCCGAGCGCATCTCGCTGGCGAACGGCCAGAGCGCCAAGATCACCTACGAGCCCGGCAAGGACCCATGGATCGCGCTGCGGGTGCGCGACCTTTTCGGCGTATGGCAGACGCCAACCATCGCCGGCGGCCGCGTCCCGCTGCTCGTCCACATCTGCGCGCCGAACCATCGGCCGTGGCAAATGACCAAGGACCTCGCCAGCTTCTGGGCCGGTGGCTACACGCAGATGAAAAAGGACCTCGCCGGACGCTATCCGAAGCAGCCCTGGCCCGATGACCCGAAGGCCTGGCTTGCCGCCGGTGGCCAGAAACGCTGAACTCTAACAAGCCGTGTGGAAAGTCGTCCTCATCCTCTCCTTGATCCCGCTGGTCGGCGCCTGCCTCGCCCGGCACTGGTTCTGGACGAAGGCGCGGATGGAAGGCCTGCGGCAGGACTGCGGAACCAGCGTGCGCGAACTCCGGGAACGGCTCGGCCTTCCCCCCGGTCGCCGCGGCAATGAGACCCACGCCGCGGCCCTGGGCAATGCCCTGAGGGAATGCGGGTTGGCGCTGCTAGAGAAGGAAGGCAACACCTTCGCCAAGGCACGGGTCAGCGGCTCCTTCCTCACCAAGGCCCTGCCGGCGCTCGTCCTGCTGGTGGCGGTGTTCGCCATCTTGTCGAAGCGCGTTCCTGCTGGCTGGGCGATAGCCGGAGCGGTCGGGACCGTGGCATTCTGGACGCTGGTGCGCCTGTCCGGCATGGCCGTCGAGTGGCGCGCCGTGGCGAAGGGAACCGAAGCCCTGAAGGCCAGCCGTGCCTTGAAGCGCGTGGCCGATGAGGATGAAGTCATCCGCTGCGCCAAGGCCAGCGTCTGGAGCACGGTGTGGCCGTTTTGATTCAAGCGGCTCCTTCGCCCCCGGCTGGTGTCACAGCCGTCTCCCGCCAGCTCCACGTCCCATCGGCGGCCAGCTCCAGCACGGCATCATAGCCGCTATCGGAAGACTTGCCGTTGCCAAAGACAATCGCCGCCACGCCGCGGCGGGCGATGACCTCGCGGACCCGGCGAAACTCATCCCCATCGAGCGCGGCGTCGAGATGGTCGAGGAAAATAAAATCGGGCTTTGTGAGGAGAGCGCGGGCAATCGCGAGGAATTGCCCATCGGTCAGGCTCAGTTCATCGTCCCACCGGCGCGGCGTGTCAAAATCCCGATCGCGAGACCCCGTCACATCGAGGCCGAGATCATCGATGAGGGCCATGATCTCGTGATCGGCGACCGCCGGAGCCCCCGGTGGCGTCAACAGCTCGCGCAAGGAACCGGGCGGCAAGTACGGTTGCTCCAGTACAAAGGCCAGCTTCTCCGGAGGCGGGCGCTGGATGCTGCCGCTGCCCGCCTCGTGGAGACCGGCGGTGGCGTGGAACAACGCAGTCTTCGCCGCCGGATTCGGTCCGATGATCAATACATTGCGCTTCGCCTCGAAGGTGGCATCGAGGTCACGCAACAGCAGGCGCTCATCCGTGTCCGATGCGCGCAGGCAGAGCTTCGAATAGACCAGGCGATCGGCATTCATTTGGCAGTCCAGGCAAGACCGGGAATTGCGGATCGCTGCGTTCTCGGAGGCGTCCATCAGCTCGCTGAGGCGCGTGACCACCGAGGCATAGGAAGAGATCGATTGGAACTGCGTGATGATCAGCGAGAACGCGCCGACCAGCGTGGCGAACGCCATCGTCGATTGGCCGATCACCCCGAATTCAACGCCGCCGGCGATGAACATCGGCGCCACAAACAACACCGGGATCAACTGGATCATGTAGTTGTAGCCGCCGGTGAAGAAATTCAGGTTGCGGTTCACCGCGACGATCTTGCGGAAGTTGAGAACAAGTTGATCGATGCGCGCACCCAGCCGCTCCTTCATCCGGGCCTCGTCGTGGGTGAAGGCAAGCCCCTCGGCCTTCTGGTGGACGTAGATGAGCTCGGAGCGGAAATCCGCCTCACGGTCGGACTGCTGGTAGTTCAACCGGATCAACGGCCGCCCGAGCAAAATGGTCAGTGCCGAGCCAGTGGCAGCGTAGAGGACCGCCACCGCGAACAGCTTGGGACTGATCGACCAGAGCACTCCCGAGAACGAGATCGCGGTGAAGGTCCCGTTGAGAATCATCAGCATGAACGAAAGCGAGGTGCTGGTAAGCGCGCGGATGTCCTCGGTCATCCGCTGGTCCGGATTGGTAATCGACCCGGTTTCCTTGATGTGCAGGTAGATGTGCTGGTTCAGGTAGCCGCGGACGACCCGCTTGGTCTGCCACTCGCGCCACAGCAATCCCAGGCGCTCCTCGCAAAAGCGGAAGAACACGGCCACCACGGTGGAGGCCGCAAACACGCCGACGTATCGCCATGCATGGCGGATGAAGCCCGCGCTATCCCGTCGCTCGATCGCCGAAAAGAAGTCGCGGCCGACGTAGCTGTTGAGCACGTTCATCCCGTTGATCGCGAGCATGAAGACCAGCAGTGCGGCGAGCAGCAGCCAAGCCTTGCCCCCCACCTTGGAACGAAGGAACGCCCACATCACCCGGCGCAGACGGCGCAGGATCTCACGAATGGCGACGACTTTCTTCTCGGGCATGACTTGGGTTCGACCGGCTGGTTCCTTCTAACCGATCAAACCGCCGATCACTACGCAATAAAGCATCGGTGGTCGAATCTGGAAGGCCGCTCTCCGGCCCCATCCCCTCCCCTCACAGCCCCTGCTTCGCCGACGAAATCGCGCCGGGCGACCACCCGCCACCGAGAGCCCGGTAGAGGCCGACCACCGCGAGGTACTCATTCAGCCGGATCCGCGCCAATTGGAGTTCCGTGGGGAAGAGTTCGAGCTGGGAGTCGAGGATCTCGAAGTAATTCGCACGCCCGGCGCTGTAGCGCTCCGTGGAGACCCCGACGGCCTCGTTGAGGGACGAGACGGCCTTCTCCTGCTCGGTGCGGGAAGCGGCGAATTTCTGCCGCGCGACCAAGCTGTTCGAAACTTCGCCGAGGGCGACCAGCACGCGCTTCTCGTGGCTGAGCTTCGCCTCGTCAAAGGCCGCGCGGGCCTGGGCCTCCCGCGAGCGCAAGCGCCCGCCTTGGAAGATCGGACCCGAGATATTCGACGCGATCGACCACGCGTTGCCGACGCCATCGGTCAGGTCCGAGAGATCCGGGCTGACGCGCCCGGCGAAGGCGGTCAGGCCGATTCGCGGGTAGTAGTCGGCGATGACAGCGCCCACCTCGGCATTGGCGGCGCGGAGCAGTTGCTCGGACTGGCGGATGTCGGGGCGTCGCCGGATCATCTCCGACGGCAGCCCCGCGGGCACGCTCTGCTTGATTGCGCCATCGTCCAGCGAACCGCGCGACGTGACCGGCCCCGGCGCTCGCCCGGTGAGGATCGAGAGCTGGTTCTCCTTCTGTGCGATCAGACGCTCGATGTCCAGAATGAGCGCCGCGGCCTGGGCAGTGGCAGCGGTGGCTCGCGAAGTCTCGATCTTGGAAGCGATCCCCCCCTCCAGCCGGCTGGAGAACAGGTCGAAGCTCTTCTGAAACGAATCGCGCGTCCGGATGGAAATTTCCTTCTCGAGGTCCAGCTCCAGCAACTCGAAGTAGGCCTGCGCGACATCGCTGATCAGCGAGACGATGACTCCGCGCCGGGCCTCATCGGTGGCGAGGTAGCGAGCGAGGTCTGCCTCACTCAGACGGCGGATGCGGCCCCAGAAGTCCACTTCCCAAACCACCGAAAGCAACGCCGCAGCGTCGTCGGTCGTTCTTCCACCGGTGAAAGACGCACTCCCGCCGGCTTGATTCCGCCCGCGACTAGCACTCCCGCCGTAGTCCACCGTGGGCAATCCAAGCGAACGGGTCTGGTTCGCGATCTGCCGGGCCTGCTCGACGCGGGTAATAGCGATGCGCAGGTCGTGGTTATTCTTCAGCGCGTCGTTGATGAGCGACTGAAGCTTCGGGTCCTGATAGACCTTCCACTACGGCAAGTCGGCGATCGATTGCGGACTCGCCTTGCTGTCGAAGCGAAACGCGACGGGCACACTCACCTCAGGTGACTCGAAGTCCGGACCCACATTGCAGCCACCGAGAAGGAAGGCGGCGACCAGTCAGGAAATGCGTAGGTCACGCATGGGCTGGCGGCGGCGGCAGCGGTGGTTCAGGTTCATCGTGGGAGGGGTTCTTCTTACCGGAGATCCGCTCGACCATGTAGTAGAGCACCGGGATCAGGAAGATCGCGAGGAAGCTGGCGAAGATCATGCCGCCGATGATGACGAATCCCATGATCTGGCGCGACAGGGCACCGGCACCGGTGGCCGTTGCAAGCGGAACGCAGCCTAGCATGAAGGCGAAGCTGGTCATCAGGATCGGCCGCAGGCGCAGCTTGGCGCCCTCCAGCGCGGCATCGATCAGCGTCATTCCTTCCTCATGTTTCATCTTCGCGAACTCGACGATGAGAATGGCGTTCTTGGCAGACAGGCCGATGAGCACCACCAAGCCGATCTGTGCATAGATGTTGTTCTCATACTTGCCCACTAACAGCGCGCCAAAGGCACCGCAGACCGCCACCGGCACGCTGAGCAGCACGCTGAATGGCAGCGTCCAGCTTTCATACTGGGCCGCCAGGATGAGGAAGACGAAGAGCAGCGACATCGCGAAGATCGCAGCCGAGGACACGCCCTCCTGCGCGCGCTTCTCCTGGTAGCTCATGCCGAGATAGCCGAAGCCGAGATCCGTCGACATGGTCTCCGCGAAGACCTCCTCCATGGCCTTCATGGCCTGTCCCGAGGAGTAACCCGGCGCGGCTGCGGCATTGATCTGGGCGCTCCGGTAGAGGTTGTTGCGCATCGTGAATTCCGGGCCGCTGACCGACCTCGAGTTGGTGAGCGCGCTGAGCGGAACCATGCCGCCCTCCTTGTTCTTCACGAAGAACTGCCCGACCTGCTCGACGTTCGTCCGATAGTCGCCGTCCGCTTGGACGAAGACCTGCCACTGCCGGCCGAATCGATTGAAGTAGTTCACGAAGTAGCCGCCCATGAAGGTCTGGAGCGTCTTGTAGACATCGGCGAGATCGACACTTTGCTTCAGCACCTTCTCGCGGTCCACGTCTATGAACACCTGCGGGACCGACGGTGAAAACATCGGCGTGACGCCGGCGAGTTCCTTGCGCTCGCGGGCTGCAGCGGTGAATTTCATCACATTCTCCGCGAGGAACTGGACATCCTTGCCGGAGCGGTCTTGCAGCAGGAAGGTCACGCCGCCGCTGGTGCCGATGCCGGGAATGGCCGGCGGCGAGAAGGCGAACGCGCGTGCCGCGGAGATCTTCGCGAACTCGGTGTTCACGTGTTTGAGGATGGCCGGATACTGCTCCTCGGGCACCTTGCGTTCACCCCAGCCCTTGAGCGAGATGAAGAAGATGCCGCTGTAGCTGGTGTTGACACCGGTGAGGAAGTTGTAGCCGGTGACCGTGCTGTAGTACTCGACGCCGGGAGTCGCCTTCAAGATCTCCTCACACTGCTTCATCACCTCGTCGGTGCGCTGCATCGAGGCGGCGTCGGGGAGGATGATCTGGGCGAAGAAATAGCCCTGGTCTTCCTCGGGCAGGAAGCTGGTGGGGACTGCCTTGCCGAGCTTCGCGGTCAGCACCACAAAGCCGCCGAGGACGAGTATCGCGATGACCCACTTCCGGATGAAGAAATGGCAACCGGTGACGAAGCCGTTGGTCGCCCGGCCGAAGACCCGGTTGAACCAGTCGAAGAACTTCTGCAGCAGGCCGCCGCTCTTCTTCTTCGGCTTCAGCAGCATCGCCGCGAGCGCCGGTGAAAGCGTGAGCGCATTGAACGCCGAGATCAGCATTGAAATCGCGATGGTCACCGCGAACTGCTGGTAAAGTCGGCCGGTAATGCCGGGAATGAAGGCCGTCGGGATGAACACCGCCGCAAGGATCAGCGCGATCGCGACCACCGGCCCGCTCACTTCCTGCATCGCCTTGCGGGTCGCGTCCTTCGGCGACATGCCGTGCTCGATGTGGTGCTCCACCGCTTCCACCACAATGATGGCATCGTCGACCACCAGTCCGATCGCCAGCACCAGGCCGAAGAGGGAGAGCGTGTTCACCGTGAACCCGAACATCGGGAAAAGCACGAAGGTGCTGATCAGCGACACGGGCGCGGCGAGCAGCGGGATCAGCGTGGCGCGCCAACCCTGCAGGAAGATGAAGACGACGAGAATGACGAGAATCAGGGCCTCGATCAGCGTGTGCTGGATCTCCACCATGCCCTCCGTGACCGCCAGCGTGGTGTCCAGGCAGGTCACGTATTCGAGATCCTGCGGGAACTTCTCCGCGAGCCGCTTCATCGTCTCCTTCGCACCCGCCGCGGCAGCGATGGCGTTCGATCCGGGGAGCTGATAGAGCGAGACGAGTGCGGCGGGCTTGCCGTTGAGGCGACCGTTGATCGCGTAGTTCTGCGCGCCGAGCTCGATGCGGGCGACGTCCTTCACCCGCAGCATCGAGCCGTCCTCATTCGCGCGCACGATGATGTCGCCGAATTCCTCCGGCGTCTGCAAGCGGCCCTGCGCCCGCACCGCATAGGTGAATTCCTGACCCTTCGGTATCGGCTCGCCGCCGATGGTGCCGGCGGGATTCACCGCATTCTGGGTCTGCACCGCGTTCAGGATCTCGGGAATCGTCACGCCCAGCTTGGCGAGCTGGTCCGGCTTGACCCAAATGCGCATGGCATACTGGCCGGCACCGAAGACGGTCACGCTCGCGATGCCCTTCACGCGGGTGAACTCGTCACTCAGATTGATGTTCGCATAGTTCGCCAGGAAGACGTTGTCGTAGGTCCCGTTCGGCGAAAAGAGCGCGAACATGACCAGCGGCGACGACGTCGACTTCTGCACCGTCACGCCGAACTTGTTAACGTCCTGCGGGAGCTGCGAGGACGCTTGGTTCGAGCGCATCTGCGAGAGGATCTGATCCTCGTTGACGTCGGTGCCGACCTCGAAATTGACCGTGAGCTTGAGCGTGCCGTCGTTGCCATTGACGGACTGCATGTAGTTCATGTTGTCCACGCCGCTCATCTGCTGCTCGATGGGCGTGGCCACCGATTGCTCGACGGTCAGGGCGTCGGCACCGGTGTAGGTGGTCTTCACCAGGATTTCCGGCGGCACGATGTCCGGGAACTGTGCGACCGGCAGCCGCAGATAGGTAATGATCCCGAGGATCGTCATCAGGATGGAGATGACCATCGCGACGATCGGGCGATTGATGAAGAAGGAGGCCATGCGCGGTTATTTCCCCTCCGGTTTGGGCTGGTCTCCGGCAGCCGGCGGCGTCCACGGGCTGGCCTGCACCGGCATGCCGCCCCGCACCTTCATGGCCCCTTCCACGATCACGGTCTCGCCAGCCTTCAATCCGGACTCGATGACCCAGTCGGTCCCTTCACGCGGCCCGGTGGTTACCGGGCGGATCTCCGCCTTGCCGTCCATGACCAGGGCGACCTGATAGGAGCCCTGGACCTCGGTCACCGCGCGTTGCGGGACCAGCACCGCATCGATGGTCCCCATCACCGCATCCACCCGGGCGAATTGTCCGGGGCGAAGGATATTGCCGGGATTGGCGAAATAGGCGGTAAGCTGAAAGGTCCCGGTTTGGTTGTTCACCTCGCGGCTGATGCTGATCAGCTTCCCCGGATGAGGATGGTGGTGGCCATCGGCGAGGGTAAGGCCGAGGGTCACCTTCGGGACATCATCCGCGGGAATGCCCGCCTTCTCGCGCTCGCGTTGGGTGGCCAAGTACTCCTGCTCGCTGATCTGAAAGCTCACCTTGATTGGATCCACCGTCGAAACGGTGGTCAGCGGCTTCGAATCGAGCGACCCGACCAGATCCCCGATCTCGCGGTTGGCGAAGCCCGCCACTCCATCGATCTCGCTGACGATCTTCGTGAAGCCGAGGTTCAACTTTGCCTGCTCGATCACGGCAAGCGCGGCGGCGACCTTGGCATTGGCAGCCTCCTGGGCCTGGATGGCATGCTCAAGCTCCTCCTTGCTGATCGCCTGTTTCTCCGCCAGCGGCCGGTAACGAGCCACGTCCTGCTCGGCTTTGGTCCGTTGGGCGATCGCCATCAGATGGTCCGCCTCCACTTGCTGGAGCTGGGCCTCAAATGGCCGCGGGTCGATGGTGAACAGCAGGTCGCCTTTCTTGACCGGCCTGCCCTCCTGGTAGTCGCGGGAGAGAAGGTAACCGGAGACCCGCGGCCGGATATCGACATTCTTCGAGCCGTCGAGCGCGCCGGTCCAATTCCGGACAATGTTCACGCTCCGGCTGGTGGCCGGGGCGGTTAGGACCGCCGGTGGCGGCGGCGGCGCGGCGTCGGCATCCTTCTTCTTGCAGGCGGCGAATGGCACCACCGTGGAAAGGAGGAAGAGGCTGCCGGAAATACGAAGGCGATTTGAGGCGGGGCAATCCATCGCAGTAAAAGGTTGGGTCAGTCGTTCACCAGCTCTTCACGGATCCGGAGGAGTTCGGCGCGGCGCTCGTCGCCGATGTCGGGGAACTTCAACTTGAGGCCTTCCAGCACGGTGCAGATCGCTTCCGAGATCGCGAGACGGGCGAACCACTTGTTGTCCGACGGAATCACGAACCACGGCGCATGATCGGTGCTGGTATGGTTCAGCATGTCCTCGAAGGCCTGCTGGTAGTCATCCCACTGGCCGCGCTCCTTGAAGTCCGCCACGGAGAACTTCCAGTTCTTCTTTGGCTCGTCGATGCGGGCGAGAAAGCGCTTCTTCTGTTCCTTCCTCGACAGGTTGAGGAAGAACTTGATCGGGATGATGCCGTTGCTGGTGAGGTATTTCTCGAAGCGGTTGATCTCCTTGTAGCGGCGCTCCCAGAAACCCTTCCCGCCCGGCTTGCCTGGCAGATTCTGCTTCACGAGAAACTCGGGGTGAACCTTCACCGCAAGCACCTCCTCGTAGTAGGAGCGGTTGAAGATCCCGATCATCCCGCGTGCCGGCAGTGCCTTGGTGGCGCGCCACAGGTAGTCGTGATCAAGCTCTTCGGAAGAGGGCGACTTGAAGCTGGTCACATGACAGCCCTGTGGGTTCACACCCGACATCACATGGCGGATCGCGCCGTCCTTCCCTGCGGCATCGATCGCCTGGAAGATGACCAGGATCCCATAGACGTCCTGCGCATAGAGCTTTTCCTGAAGCTCCGACAAGCGCTGGACGTTGGAAGCCACCCTTTCCAGAGCGCCCGCCTTGTCTTCAAAGCCGCCGGTGAAATCCGGATCGTAGTCCTTCTTCAACGACACCTTGGTCTCGGGCGGGACGAGGATGTCGCAGAGTTTGAATTCCATGGTACCCTTGTCGCCGACCTCGATCTTGATCTTCCGGTCCGGGTTCAGGTTGTATTTCATGAAATGGGGTCCGTTTAAGATTCTGCAATGGCCTTCTGCATTTCCTCGTCCGCCTGGGCGTCTTCTTGAACGCTGTCGGGTTTGGCACGGATCACCTCGACCTTGCTGGTGAGGCTTTCCATCAGCGCCATGACCTCGGCCACCGTGCTGAAGATGAATTCCTTCCGTCGCTCCGGCACCGGCAGGCGGATGAACCAATGGGTTCCCAGCCACGCCCCGGATCGCCCCAGGATGTAGTCTGCCGCCTGCATCGCCGGATCGCCCGGCTGATAGCCGTGCTGGATGATGAGATAGGGACCGCGGGTGTCGCGGTTCGGAAACTCCGATGCCGCCTTGAGCTTCGCCAAGCTGACCAAGCGGCAGGCGCTGAAGTGATTCGAGAGGCGCTGGGAGAGGCTCATGGCGGCAAGGGGTTATTATTCGCTTTTCTTTGCCTCGGGATCGTTCTCCTGAAGCCACTTCTCGCGGGCGGCGAGGTTCGCCTTGGCCTCCTCCACCTTCTCCCGCTCCGCGGCCGCCGCATGGTAGAGGCGCACCGTTTTGCCGAAGTCCTCGGCAATGTCGCGTCGCGCGTCTTGGAAGAGCCGCTTGAGGTCATCAGCTTCGCCCTTCGACGCCGCGGTCTCGCCTGAAGCGGACGGCGCGGCGACCGAAAGAAGCTGGGTCTTGCGGACATCGATCAGCATGCTTACGTGTCCGAGTTCCTGCTCAAAGAGTTCCTTCTCGGTCTGGTTCAGCTTGCCGCCGGCAAGCTGGGTTTGAAGCGCGCCGTGGCGGCGCTCCAGATCGGCGATGGCAGTCTTCAGGGCTTCCTGTGCCTCGCCACGCTCTTTTTCCGACTCCACGCGGTCGCGACGGTTCTGACGCCACTCCTCGCTGATGCGGCTGTTCTCGTAGGCCACGCCATTGTACTCGTAAGAGCCATCCTGTTCATACTTCGCGATGTCCTCGCCGCCGGGCATGGACTTCACTAGCTCCACGACCTGCCCGACACGCTTTTCGGCCAATTGGTCGATCTTCTGCAAGTCCTGCAACAGGGCTTTTGCTGACGCGGATTCGTCGCTGCGGATCTTCGCCACGATGGCATTTCGCTCCCGCTTGTAGACCTCCAGCATCTTCTTGAGCCCGGCGATCGCCTGGCCCTTGACTTCGGACACGCGGCGTTTGGACGATTGCGAGTCTTTCAGCCCCGTAAGCATGTCCACGATGCGGCCGATCTTCTTGTCGGTCGCCTCGCCGCGTTCGCGGATTTCGGCAGCCACCTCGGCCAGTCGTTCCTCGCGCATGGCGAGGTGCTGTTTGAGCGTGACCACCGACTGGCGGCGGGCTTCGAGATCGATGGTTTCGGCTTCCTGGCCAAACGCGAAACTCGCGGCCAGAAGGCAAATGATAGCGGTTGTTTTCATGGATTCGGTTCTGAGGTTAGTCACTGCGGCGCCGAGCGGGCCTGAAGGCAGAGGCACCGGCAATCAGCGGGCCGCGAGAAGTGGATCGGATCGGGATGATCATGGACCGGTCGGCGTTCGTCAGGAAAAGGTCTCCGTAGTCACGCTGCCAAAGCCCGCAGCGGAGGGCCATTGCACCTTGGTGCAATGAGTCGCCCGCAAGGGCGCACATGTGGCGTTCCGGCAGGACAAGATCGGTGTGCACCGTTTCATGGGAGAGGCTTTCCAAGGGTTGAGCGGGCGCCCATGGCATCGCCAATCGCGGCGAGCAACGCGGATTCATCGACCGGCTTGTTGAGATAGGCTGCGGCACCCATGCTCATCACGTGCGCGGCGGTTTCCGGTTCGCCGTGGCCGGTGATGACGACCACCGGCGTGGTGAGACCGCGGGCGGCCATCGCCTCGAGCACGTCGAAGCCGTTGGTCTGTTCCATGTGGAGATCGAGCAGCAGGCAATCCACTGGCTGGTCAGTCAGCGCCGCGATCGCGTCCTCGCCGTGCTCGAAGGTGACCACGGAGAACCCATGAGTAACCAGCAGTCGGCGAAGTGCCTTTCGCAACTGTGGCTCGTCATCGAGAACAGCGATCACCGGAAGCTCGCTCACATCACCATCCCATCGCAATGAAGCTCACATCACCATTGCACGATGGTGTAATCACCACGTATCACCACTTCGGTGCCCCTGCTTGCAAGCGGGCCTTTACACAGCCTTGCAGACGGCCAGCTTCTTCACGGCTCCGATACGGTCCGCCGCGCGAACCAGATCTGCCAGTGACTCCGCGGACATCTTTTCCATCACCCGCCCGCGGTGAACCTTCACGGTCTGTTCGCAGGTGCCCAACTCGGAGGCGATGATCTTGTTCGGCTTGCCGGCTACAACCCCTTCCAGCACTTCCCGCTCGCGCGGGGTGAGCCGGCTGAAGCGGGCGGCCGCGCGCGCGGTTTCGTCACGCTCATCCCGATCCGCGGCGGACTCGCGCAGAGCCGCACCGATGGCGCGCATCAATTCGGATTCATCCACCGGCTTGGTAAGAAAATCCACCGCGCCCGCCTTCACGGCCCGCACCGACATCGGGATGTCGCCGTGACCGGTGAGAAATACGATGGGTACCGTAGCTCCGGAGCGGACCAGCCGGCGCTGGAGCTCGAGACCATCGAGATCCGGCATCGAGACGTCCAGTAGCAGGCACTCGATCTCCTGCGCATGGCAAGCGCCGAGGAACTCGGCAGCGCTGGCAAATGCCCGCACCTCGTATCCCTCCGCACGCAGGAGGCGGGACAGTGCCTTGCGCAGGCCGGCATCGTCATCGACGAGGTGGATGGTGGTTCCGTTCATGGTGATGTGGAATGGGGAGATTCTTCGAGCGGGTCCAGACTCGTGCCGGTGGGGCTCTGGGGGAAAGCCATGCCGGAGCAGCAGTGTAACCGCTCCGGCATGGGTGACGTGACTTAATCAGCCCTTCTTGAAGGTAAGACCGGGATCACCAGACGGACCTCCCACGATCAGGAATTTCATCGACTTCTCGTTCTCCAGGGAGACGGCGCAGACCATCTGGGCACCGTCGGCATTCATCACCAGGAGGCCCTTGTCATTGAGGCCCCAGGTGCCCTTCATCTCGGAGTTCTGACCGTTTCCGGAGAAGCTCCAGACGAAGTTGCCGTCATCCTGCATCTTGAAGGTGATCTTCCCACCGGAAGCATCCGCGTCCCAGGTGCCAACCAGTTTTCCCTTGGGAATCGGGTCCGGCTTCGGCGGGCGCGTCGCGTCCGTCTCACCGTTGTCAGGCAGCGAGTCCTTCGTCAGGTCGCGGAGCTGGCGGGCGATGCCGTCAGCCGGCTGGAGCTTCGTGGTCGCCTCGAACTGCTGGTAGGATTTCTCCATGTGCCCGCAGACGAGGTAATGGTAGCCAAGGAGGAAGTGACCTTCCGCCTTGTCCGGGCTGGCCTTCACCCACGCCTCCAACTTGCGAAGCTGCTCCTCGTAACTACTAGAGCTGCCGTAGAACCCAACCATCGTGTCCCAGCCCCACCCTGGACCGGAAGCCAGGACGGGATTGAGCACACCGGCGGCATCCGCGTATTTCCCGAGGGCGAAGAAGCACAGCGCGCGGTATTCGTGCAGTGTCACGTCGTCGGGAGTCGCCGCGATCGCCTCATCGGCGGATCTCAGAGCAGTCGTGTAGTCGCCGTTCTTGAAGGCAGCGCGGGAAATCTCCATGGCATCCTGCGACTTGGTATCGGCGGCGGTCAGGGCCTTCTCGTCTCCCGGCGGGTTGGCCCCGGCGGTGACCGACATCGGCTGGGTATAAACCACCGTCGAATTCTGGACCGGTGGCGCAGGATACGGGTTGCTATACGATTGGTAGCCCGTGTTGTAGATCATGCTTCCCAAGCTCCAGGCGGCGATACCCCACATGAAGCCTTCGCCGAAATCATCGTCATCCCACCACCAATTATTGCGGTAGTAGGAGCTATTCCAGCCGCAGCCCCAGTGGCCGTGGTGCCAGTTGTGACAATGACCGGCACCCCACCACGGATGGCCGCCCCAATTTCCGGGCCGCGAGGCAAAGTTATTATTGTGACGGAAGTTATTATCAATGTTGATGGTATTGCCATTCCCCCAAATGCCGTGATTGCCACCCCACTTGTTGGAATCCCAGCCACCCGCGCCGCCGATTCCTCCGACTCCGCCGACGCCACCAATACCGCCGATTCCCCCAGCTCCGCCCAAGCCGCCCAAGCCGCCGAGGCCGCCGATCCCAGCGATTCCGCCGGCGATTCCCACGCCGCCAATGCCGCCGATGCCACCCGGCCGACCCACACCGCCGGGTCCTCCGGGACGGCCAACGCCCCCCGGACCGCCGGGACGACCAACGCCTCCGGGACGACCAACGCCTCCGGGGCCACCGACACCTCCAGGACCGCCGGGACGTCCAACCCCACCGGGACCGCCAACACCTCCCGGACCTCCGGGACGACCCGCGTCACCAATGCCGCCTGGTCCTCCCGCCCCCCCGGGACGACCGGCACCGCCAATACCGCCAGCTCCCCCGGGTCCGCCAGGACGACCGGCACCACCTGCCCCACCGATTCCGCCCGGTCCCCCGGGCTTGCTTGGATAGCCCACCATGCCGGGCAAGGTGGAAGGCTTTGCCCCCCCGGGACGAGTCGCGTTGGGACCGCCGGGACGCGAACCGGCGTTGCCCACATTTGGCCCACCGGCATCCGGACGTCCAGCACCACCGGCACCACCAGCACCACCGGCACCCCCCGGCTTTGTGGAGGGACGGGTGGAGGGTTTGGTCGCCGGGCGGGTGGACGCGGATGGCTTCGAGGCAGGTCGGGTAGAGGCCGATGGCTTCGAAGACGGGCGCGATGCCCCTTGGACCTTTGATCCGGTGGCCGGGCTGCGCCGGGCGGAACTGCTGCTAGTGCTACGCGACGGACTGCGTGAAGCGCCGCCACCACCGCCCCCCCCACCGCGGGACATGCTACGCCCACCGCCACCACCGCCACCACCGCCGCCGCGCGAGCCACCACCGCGAGCCTCGGCCTCCTCGGTGATGAAGGACATGCCGATGACGGCCACTACGATCCAGTTGAAGAATGAAGCTTTCATGGTTAGAGGAGGTTGAGAATTTTCACTCCACGGCGGGTTCAGGGGTCTGGCGAACGACCCGCATTTCAACATCCGGCAGCTTCTCGCCGCCCACCAGGCGCTCGCCAGCGTTCCAGACAAAGGAGTCCTTGCCGTCGAAGGTCAGGGACTGATTGGCGCTGGTGACCTCGCCATCGGAGGTGGTGCCTTCGGTGCGGATCAGCCAGCTATCGTCGTCCACCGGGGTCCAGTCGCCTTTGGAAAAGCCGCCGCCATCGTCGAAGGTCCACCAGGTGATGGTCTTCTTCGCCGGATCCCAGCCGATGCGAATGGTCGTCGTCAGCGGCTTGGCATCGGCTGCGGTGGCGAGCATCTCGCCGATGAGATAGTTTCCGGAGTCATCCCAGCCAAAGGCGATATCGAGGCGCAGGCCATCGCGGGTCGCGGTCCAGTCTCCCTTGAGCTGTTTGGCAAGCCCGGCAAGCTCCCCCCCGACATCGGAGGCATCGCCGCGGTCGCGAGTGCTGGCGATCCGCCAGACGCCGTCCTCGCTCTTCTGAAGGACCGCCGTGTAGTTCATCGAGGTCGCCACGGGATCGTCTCCCGGTGGCGTCGCGTGGACGGTGCCATCCTCGATGGCGAGATCCTTGCCGACGACCCGCACGGAATCCACCTCGATGGCGATCTGCGCGGCATCCGGCGCGGCAAAGATGTCCTCGTAGCGGGCCTGAATGTCGGCGCGGCCGGTGGTGACGTCGGTGGCGTCCAGATCGGTGATCTCACCATTCTCCGTAAACAAGGCCGCGAGCGCGGCTGCGTCCTTCTTGTTGTAGGCGGCGACGAAATCCTTGGCCGCCTTCTCCAAGCCGGCGATCTCGGGAGACGCTTCCTGACCACGCAGGCCGGAAGCAAGGGTGAGTGCCAGCGCCAGGCTGACGGTCAGGTTGGTTTTCATGCGGGAAATGGGCAGTGGGGCGGGGCAACGGCAGGTCGCGGAAGCTCGACGACCTTTCGCTGCCTTATTATTTTCTAAGATAGTTTTCGGCCGCTTTGGAAGTACGACCTTAGTACTATTGCCTCAACTCCCGTGCAGACCTTTGCGAATTTCACCTCTTAAGGTTTGCCGAACATTCCCGGCGATTAGGCAAATCACAGCCCGGCTCCCCCGCTCGCCGTCGCCACGGCAAGCGATTTCACCCCAAGGGGGACAGGCGTAAGCGGACTACCGCCTCACGACGAAGCCGCCGGCGGGCAGGTCGGGATCTCCATGTAGAAAATGGCACCCCCCTCCGGATGCGGTTCCGCTCTCAGCCGCCCGCCATGGGCTGCGACGATTGACCGGCAAATCGCCAGTCCCATCCCCAGACCTTGCGGCTTGGTGGTGTAGAAGGGCTCGAAGAGCTTCTCCACGTCGCCCGGCAGGCCGCAGCCCTCGTCCCTGACGGACAATCGCGCCACGACATCGTCCACCGAGGTTGCCACGTGAAGCTGACGCGAGCCCGCAGGACTGGCCGCCATCGCGTCGGCGGCATTGAGGACCAGATTCAGGAGCACCTGCTGGAGTTGCACCCGATCGCCTGACACCAACGGCAGGTCCTGGGACAAGATCCGCGACACCGATACGCCTCGACCGATCAAGTCGGCGTGGGTGAGGTGCAGGACCTCGGTGGCGATCTCGTTGAAGGAGACTGGCAACATCTTCGTCTCGCCGCGCTTCAGCAGGACGCGCAAACGCTTGATCACCTCACCGGCCCGGCGGTCTTCATCGACAATGTCGGAAAGGATGTCCTTCACCTCGCCGAGGTCCGGCGGCGATTGGGCCATCAATCGCAACGCCGCCTGGGCATTGGCCAGGATGATCGCCAACGGCTGGTTCAACTCATGGGCCAGCGAACCGGATAGCTCGCTCAATGCCGACACACGGGTGACATGGGCAAGCTCGTCGCGGTGGCGGCGCGCCTCGTCTTCCGCCTCCCGGCGGGCGGAGATATCGACGATCACGCTCAAGACCAGCGTGCCCTCGGGGCTCTCCACGGGACTGATGCCGATCTCGATCGGGAACTCGCTGCCGTCCTTGCGCAGGGCGTGGAGTTCACGGCCCACGCCCATTGTTCGCGACTCCGGAGCCCGCAGAAAGCCTTCCCGATAGCTCGCTTGAGCGCTGCGGTAGCGCTCGGGCACGAGGCTCTCCACCGGTTGGCCGAGCAATTCTTCCGGACCATAGCCAAGCATTTCGTTCGCCCGACGGTTGGTCAGGAGGATCGAGCCAGCGGCATTTGCCAACACCACGCCATTCGGTGAAGCCTCCACGCTCAGGCGGAAGCGTTCCTGCATCTGCCGCCGCTCGGTCGCATCGATCGACACACCGCGCATCCGCAAGGGCTTGCCGCCGCCGTTGAAATCGACTTTCCCGCGCGCCTCCACCCAATGGACCTTTCCCTCCTCGTCCATCACCCGGTAGTCGGTGCGGAACTCCCCGTTCCCCTTGAGAGCGGCATCGATCCCACGGCGCACCCGCTCCCGGTCTTCGGCGTGCAACGAAGCCAGGTAGCGCTCGAGATTGATCGGGGTGTTTGCCGGCACTCCATAGAGCGCGCGGCCCTGCGGGTTCACCCAAATCCGATCCTGCGGGATCTCCCAGCGCCAGAAGGCCAACCCCGCGGCCCCGGCGGCGAGGTGCATGCTCTCGGCCCCCTCGCGCAACTCCTCCGCATTCCGGGCCGAGCGAAACAAGTCGCGGCTCATCTCAAAGCTCATCGCCGCAATCACCAGCAAGAACGGCACGCTGATCAGATACGGCATCGCCACCACACCGGAGTGGATCAGCACGCTTTGGAAAAGGCCCATGGCAACGAAGGCCATGAGACTGCCGCCGATCACCAGCGCGCGCCGCCGCGAATCCGCGTCGCCCTTCCGCCATAGCCCCAGCGAGGCATCGACGACGAATGCCAGGAGCAGCAACGTGCTCAACTGGCCAACCAGCGTCCGCTGGCTGAAAACCGCCTCCGCCGTCATCACCGTGCTGCCCAGGAACCGGATCGGGCGCAGAGCGGTGATCGCATCGTGATGCAAGTTCAGCCCCACTGAAAAGTTCAACGCCAACGCAAAGGCCCGCAGCCCGATCACGGCCCAGCCAAACCAAGCTCGGGCAGTCCCAAAACAACACGACACGAACCTCACGATGGCAATAACGGCGATGAAGACCGGCAGGTGGGTCCAACGGGTGGCGCCGGCGAAGACTTCGGGCGAGCCGGCCATCATGATCGCCAATTCGCCCACGGCGATGCCGGCGACGGCCAAGGCAAGCAAAGCCAGCCAAAGGTTTGCCTGCGCGTTCCGGTCGTGCAGCCGCAGGAGCAACTGGACCACCGCCAGCACCACACAGGCACCCGCGATCATCGGCCACAAGATGGAAACCGGATTCATGGCGTCATGCCTCCCACCGGTATTCGCCGGGGCTGGAATCCGTTTCCGCTTCCCTCCCTTGTCGCTTGCGGCGACTAGAGCCAGAAGTCAGGTCGTGCATTTCGCCCCTATTATCAGAACCAGACTGTCGACGCAAAGCTTCGATTTCCCCACGGTCGGAATTCCCGCCTCTCCCGGGAGCGAGGGCCGAATGGATTGGCCGTAAGCCGCTCGCTGGCAGCAATTGCCGCGCGCTGTTAGATGCTCCGTGGCCGCGTCATCTTTTCGGGAGAAAGCAGGTCATCGAGCTGCTCCTTGCCGAGCCAGCCCTTGGCGAGGACGAGGTCATATACGCTGCCGTCGTCACCGTGGGCACAACGATTGCCGGAGCGGCACCCGCGGGAGCCGGTTCCGCCGGAGGTGCCGCTGGCGCGGGTTCAGCGGCCGTCTGTTCCTCGCTGCGTTCTTCCTCCAGCACGGCGATCCGCGTCTTCAGCTCGCCGATGGTCTGCTCCATCGCCGCGAGCGACTTCTTCATGTCATCCACCTCGTCACTTCCTCGGGCAAGCGGCGACACGACAGCCATGGCCACGAGGACCTGTCTTGTTAGATAATGGGCGGGACGGGTGAGATATCCGCTCGCCCAGTCTTGGTGTCCGGGAAAGTTCCAAGCTATCAGTGTCGTGATAAGAAATCCCCACACCATCGGCGAAGGGTTTGCCGTGCTACCAAAGTAGCATGCCCGTCCGTCACCGCGGGCTGGACGGAGCGGCACCGGGCGGTGGCAAACTCCCCGAACCAAAGCTCCCGCCCATCCCCGCATGAAGTTCCCTACCCTGCTGCTCGCGCTGATCCTCCCACTGCTTACCGGCTGCGCGAACTTCCGCCGCCTTGCCGCCGACATCAAGCTGCTCGACGAGCAATATCGTATCTACGGAGTAGTAGAGAATGCCGACCTTCTGAAGGTGCCCGTGCACGCCGTGGTGATCGAGTGGGACCAGCAATCGAATCGCGTCTTCTCCGGCGACCGCATCGACCTGCCCCCCGGCGGTGCCTTTGCCTTCTCGGTGAAAAGCCCGCTCCACCAGCACGTGCTCGCCTACGCCGACAGCAACCGCAATAGCCGCTACGAGAGCGGCGAACCGCTGTGGATTCATTCCGGCAAAGACGGCCAACCTGCGGCCGTTACTTTCGACAGCTCCACCCGCCGGGCCCGCGTCCAGGGACGACTCGACAAAGCCACGCCGCCCCAGGAACTTCGCGACGCGCTGACCACCTATCTCGGCGGACGCACCGTCGAGGAATCGGTCACCCACCAAGGCGTCCGTCTCAGCGTGGGAGAAGTCGCCCGGTTGGATGACCCGCGCTTCGCCTCGCCCCGTGGGGAAGACGCCCTGTGGGCACCGGCGACCACGGCCGTCACCACCGGTTTCGGGGTCTATTTCCTTGAGTCCTATGATCCTGCCCGGACGCCGGTGCTCTTCGTCCATGGTGCCGCCGGCTCGCCGCAGGATTGGCGCCAGGCGATGGAACACATCGATCGCCGCCGCTACCAACCGTGGTTTGCTTTCTATCCCTCCGGTGCCCGCCTCGAAAGCTCCGCCCAAGCACTCAACGAGGGCGTGAAGCTCCTCCACGAGCGCTATGCTTTCCGCCGTTTGCACGTCGTCGCGCACAGCATGGGCGGACTCGTTTCGCGACGCTTCATCGAGAAGAACGTGCTCGGCGACGGCAACCGCTATATCGACACCTTCATCACCTTCTCCTCGCCATTGGGCGGACACGAAGCCGCCGCACGGGGCGTGAAACGCGCACCCTCGGTGGTGCCGTCGTGGCGCGACATGGAAACCGGCTCCGACTTTCTCGACCACCTTTTCGACCAACGGTTGAAGGGCAAGGTGAACCACCACCTCTTCTACAGTCATCACGCGAAGCGCTCGCTCTTCTTGCCGGACGAGAACGACGGCTCGGTCAGCGTGGCCAGCCAGCTTCGCCCGGAGGCAAAAGCGGACGCCGCCAGCGTGCAGGGCTATGACGAGGGTCACGTCTCCATCCTCTCGGGCCGCGCACCGCTGACCCGGGCGAAAGAAATCCTCGACGCCGCCACGCCATGAACTTGCCTGTCCCCTCTTGGCTCCGCGCCTACCCGCGCGATTGGCTGCGTGGGGACATCGTCGCCGGTATCACCCTCGCGGCCTATCTGATTCCGGCCGGTATCGGCGATGCCTCGCTCGCTGGCCTACCGCCCGAGGCCGGCCTCTACGCTTGCCTTTTCGGCGGGCTCGTCTTCTGGCTGTTCTGCGGGTCGCGCCATACGGTGATCACGGTGACCTCCGCCATCTCGCTGCTCATCGGAGCGTCACTCGCCCCGATGTCTGAAGGCGACCCCTCCCGCCATGCCGCCCTTGCCGCCGCGACGGCACTCCTCGTCGCGGTCATCGCCTTCGTCGCGTGGTTGGCCAAGGCCGGCACCATCGTCAATTTCATCTCGGAGCCGGTCATGATCGGCTTCAAGTGCGGCGTCGCCCTGTTCCTCGCCAGCTCCCAGTTGCCGAAGCTCTTCGGCTACAAGGGCGGCCACGGCGACTTCTGGGAGCGCAGCGGGCACTTCTTCAAACACCTCGGTCAAACCAATACCGCGGCGCTGCTCACCGGCCTCGCCGCGTTGGCGGTCTTGATCCTCGGCAAGATCTTCCTCAAGAACAAACCGGTCGGACTCTTCGTGGTGATCGGCAGCATAGTCGCGGCCACCTTGTTAGATTTGCAGAAACAAGGCGTGGCGATGCTTGGCAATGTTCCCCAGGGACTGCCGGCGCTGGGACTGCCCGAGGTAAGGGGAAGCGACCTTAACGAACTCCTGCCACTGGCACTCGCCTGCTTCATGCTCGGCGCTGTCGAGACCGCCGCCATCGGCCGAATGTTCGCCGCGAAGCACGGGGCGCGCTTCAACAGCAACCGGGAATTCCTCGCCCTCTCCTTCTCTAACCTCCTCGCGGGGCTAGGACGCGGCTTTCCAATCAGCGGCGGCATGTCGCAGTCGCTCGTGAATGAAAGTGGGGGCGCTCGAACGCCACTCTCCGGCCTGATCGCCGCTCTGATCGTGCTGCTGGTCGCCCTGTTCCTGTCGGGACTCCTACACAACCTGCCGCAGCCGGCGCTAGCCGCCATCGTGCTCGTGGCGGTGGCGGGACTCTTCAAGGTGAAGGCATTGAAGCGGCTTTGGCAATATGACCGCCCGGAGTTTCTGGTCGCCATGGCCGCCCTCGCCGGCGTCCTTTGTTCCGGCCTTCTGCGCGGCGTCCTGCTCGGGGCAGTGATCTCGATGGTGCAATTGATCCGCAGCGCGTCAAAGCCCCACGTCGCGGTGCTGGGCCGCATTCCCGGCACCCGCCGCTTCTCCGACAGCGCACGCCACGAGGACAACGAACCGGTGCCGGGCGTCTTGATCGTCCGGCCGGAATCCGGGTTGGTCTATTTCAACATCGACCACGTCCGCGACCACATCACCGCCGCCGCCGACACCGCCAAGCCAAAGCTCGTGCTGCTAGATCTCTCCGCCGCACCCCGCGTCGATCTCCAAGCCGCGGAGACCATCGGCGCGCTGCACTCGGAACTTGCTGCGGCGGGCATCCGGCTCCAGATCGTCGAAGCCCGGGCCTCGGTTCGCGACAAGCTGCGCCTGGAGGGTTTGGACGAAAAGACCGGCACCATCAACCGCCACACAAGTGTCGCCGATGCCGTCGATTCGTTCACCCATGGCACGGCCTGACGTCAGTGCAGTGGAAAATTCAAGTCGTCTGACCGACCAGAAGCGTCGGCCGGTACGCCACTGACGGCAAGAGGCTGTCGGAACCGCTCCGGAAGAGTTCGAATGCCATCTCGGCGGCCCGTTTTCCCATCTCGTAAGCGGGGATCCGCATGGTGGTGAGGCGCTGCCAGGAAGACAACGAGCCGTAGTCGCCATTGAAGCTGGCGATCGCCAGGTCCTTGGGCACGCGGGCGCCGCGGTCGTAGGCGGCGCGACCGACGAGATTGGCGAGATCGTCGTCATAGGCGATCACCGCGTCATACTGGCGGATCACCTCCCAATCCGCGGGCGACACTTCGACGTCGAGGCCGACCACGCCCTTGGAGGTGACGGTGTGGCAGGACACGGGAAGCTTGGCCTTGCGCATCGCCTTGCGGTAGCCGCTCTCACGGTCGCGAGCGCTGTGGTGCATCTTCTTCACCGGCGCACCACCTTCGACGTGGCGGTGGAGAAAGCCGACGCGCTGGTAGCCCTTCTCAATGAGATGACGGGTGAGTTCACCGGCTGCCCACTCGTCATCGACATACACGGAATTCGTCTCGTGGCGGTCGTTGAGGAAGATGACCGGCAATCGCGCGGCCTGCACCTTCTCGAAGATCTGGCGGGCGATCTCGCTATAGCTCTCGATGACCAGGGCATCGAGATTCCGCTCGCTGAAGACGGCAGGCATGGCCTTGGTGATATCTTCCACGTCCACGGGAAGCCGGATCATGGTGATGCGGGAGCCTTGGACCTCCGCCACGTCGTGGACGCCGGCCAGGTAGCCAGCAGGCGAGCAGAGGAAGAGGCCGGTCTTCGCGGTGAAATAGCCGATCGTGTCGAAGCTGTTGGAGCGGATCGAGCGCGCTCCCGCGTGCGGCTGGTAGTTCAGCTCGCCGGCCACCCGTTTGACCCGGTCGATCGTCTCCTGTTGGAGCTTGATGTTCGACTTCGGGTGCGGCCGCAGCGCTTGCGATACCGCAGCCGTGCTCAGGCCGGCGGCTTTGGCAATGTCCTTGATCGTCGCTCTACGGGGCGGAGTCATGCGCGGCAATCCCACAGGGCGGGCCGTGGCCCGTCGATGCTTTTTCCCCGCGGTCCGTGGCATGTAACCAGCCTCTCCGGCATGGAAACGGCAGCGCTCACGGCTCCGCGAACCCGACGCCCGTGATCCGGATGTCTCCCGTCTCCGCGGCATCCGGAAACGAGACCTGCCCGCGTCGTGTCCCGTGACGGGGCACGAAATCAAGCATCACGCTCGCCTGATGCCCGATGCCTCCGGCAGTTCTGGTGACCTCCACTTTCACCTCACTCGCCGCGATGTCACCATGGTTGGTCACTTCCACGACGACGGTCACCAGGCGTTCCTTTATCTCCGGTTCGCCTAACTTCGCGGATAGCGCCGGGGGCTGGTCCTGCCATCCCGCTGCTGCCACTGCGAGAACCGCGATCATGGAAATGACGAGCAGACAGGAAAGCCCGAAGACCGTCCATTCCAGCGCATTCTTGCCCTGATCCCGGATCTTTGATGTCTTGCGTTCACTCATGGTTTCAAGAGGGAGAGCGGCTTTGGAGGAGCAAGCGCCCGGCCGAGGCACCAAGGGATGCTGGCACCCCCACCACCACACACATGGCAAATGCCAGCCACAGCGGCTGGCCATCAAAGCGGCCGAAGAAGAACAGGCAGCCGGCGCCCCCTGCCAGCGCCACGGCGTAGGTGGTGACCACCTCACGGAAATGCTCCATACGCGTCTCCCTTCGCACGTGGCGGTCCGCGCCATGCATCCTCGAATAGCTCAACGTCCAGGCGGCACCCAGTATCGAGACGACTGCCATCGCCAGGATGCGCTCCGGCGAACTAACCATGGCAATGATCATCACCTCGTCGGTCGCGGCAACGTTGGCGGCAAACAACACCGCACCGCACAGGGCGATGGCCACCTGCGGCAAATACTCCCCCTCGTCTTTCCCAGCCGGCCCGCCCATCCCTTCGTCGCCATCCTCGTTTGCGCCCAGTTGCGACGTGCCGACCGACACCCCGATCGCCACCGTCATTCCCTCCATCACCACCTTTCCGGTGATTTCATTGGTGCCGCTTTGCAGGTCGAGTTGACCGGTCAGCCATAGCGTGAATGCGGCGATTACCAACCCCAAGCCCATCTCTTCGATCGAATCGATGACAACCTCCGGGAACGTGGCGTCGCGCCGGAGTCCAGCAAACCGGTTGTAAAGCAGCAGCAGCGCGAAGGTCGCCAAGACGTAGAGCAGAATGCGCCAGGGATCGAGCAAGAAGCCCGCCCACCACACCTCCATGGTGTAGAGGAGCGGCAGGGAGAAAATGAGTCCACCGGCAATACCCCGGCCATACTCGAGCGAAGACTCGGCAATGGTCCGCTGGTGGCTGAATTCCATGAAGGGTCGGGGGAGTCTGCTCGTCCCCATCTAGCAGATTCCGGCCCGTTCAACAACCCGCCTGAAAATGCCTGTACGAAGGGCGGTGGGCCGCACCCGGAATGTGATCTGCTGGAAGAAGGAGAACAACCCTATCCCAGCCATGCCAAAGGGAGACAAATCCAGCTACACCGACAAGCAGAAGCGCCAGGCCGAGCACATCGAGGAAGGCTACGAGGAACGTGGCGTCCCCAAGAAGGAAGCCGAAGCCCGCGCCTGGGCAACCGTCAACAAGATGGATCACGGCGGCAAGAAATCCGGTTCGGGCCGTGGCAAGAAAGTGAACAAGGAGCCGGCCCGCAAGGGCAGCAAAGCCTCTCACGCCAAACACGCATGAATACGAAACCTAAATCCGAAGGTCGCCTCCAAATCGCTCGCGAGGATTGCGAGGTCGGCGACTGGGTCGACGTTGCCGCCGTCCCGGAATGGTCCGCGGAGCTGTCCACCCACGTCTTTCGTCGCGAGGGGATCTCCATATCGCCCGGGGATGGCGGCATGGGTGGGCTTCTGCCATCGCAACCGGAGAAATGGAGCTTTGTCTCCGCGCGCCGGGACAGTCAGCCTGTCTGGTTGCGCGATCGCTAGACTGGTTGCGCGATTGCTAGAGCCGCTCCGCAAAACAAAACGCCGGGCCACGTCTTAGCGCGGCCCGGCGAATACGCTGTCGCTGAGAGCAACGGCGTCGTTTACCTCGCCCTCAATCTCTCGAGGGCGGCGATGTGTCCCGATAGCGGAGGAAGGAGTTCCTGCCGGATCACAGCCTTGATCTCATCCATGACATCGGGGTTGCTGAGTGCTTCCTCGTACTCGTTCACGCCGTGTTCCTCGCCCTGCTGGAGCGCAGCCAACGCGGGCGATTCACCGAGCAGCTTGGCAGTTCCTTCCACGGCTTTCGCAAAGCTGCCCCAGGCACCAGAGTCAGTAGCCGCTTCAGCGCCCATATCCGAAAGATGCTCGCGCAGGCGGGATGCACTCTTTTCGTGGTCGCCGGCGATCGCGCGGAGGGCGGTCCGTTCGGTCTCGCCCTCGAACTTCTCCAAAGCCTGATTGTAGGTTTCGATCGCTGAGAGTTCGCCTTTCAATAGGCTGTTGCAGACATCGATGCATTCGTGAGTCGCATTCATGATTTCGTTTGAGGTGTCGTGCGGCATGATTGCCGTAGCCATCCCTTCCAGCAGACCCGATACCGCACGCAAACCAAGGGGTCTGCGTCTGGGAAGAACCTCACCCCGGTGCAAGGTGCTCCGTCATCAGAGGCATTCTGCATTTGGTCGGCGTCATGGCGGTTTGGTCCGGCACCTGCGATAGCGGTTTCCATCGATCATTCCATGAGAACTCCGTTCGCTCTATTCACCCTCCTGCTGCCCCTCGCGGCGCAGGAAGAAAAAGCTCCCGTCTCCATCACCGGCAACGTCTTCCGACCACCTCTGGTTCCAGCGAGCGAGGAGAGAATCACCGGGCTCAAAGTGGCGGAGGGATTCACCGTCACCGTGTTCGCCAAGGATCTGGGAAAACCCCGCATGATGGCAGTCTCTCCCGAGGGGCGGGTCTATGTCACACGGCGCGGTGAAAACGGCGACGTCCTCATGCTCCAGGATAAGGACCGCGACGGACTCGCGGAGGAACCGACGACGGTGCTATCGCTACCCCACGTGCATGGCATCGCGATACGTGAAGGCACGGTCTATCTGGCTGCCATCCGTGAGGTTTACGCCGCTCAACTCCGCGAAGACGGGAGCTTCGGGCCACTGAAGAAACTTTACGTCGATCTGCCCGATGCGGGACAGCATCCGAACCGGACCTTGGGCTTCGGCCCGAGCGGATCGCTCTACCTCTCAATCGGCAGCACCTGCAACGCAGCCCCTGAGCCCAACATAGAGAGCGCAACCTTCGTGGAGCTTGAGACCGACGGCAAAGGCCGGAGAATTCACGCGGCGGGCCTACGGAACACAATCGGTTTCGCGTGGCATCCTGAAACGCTGCGGATGTATGGCGTGGACCACGGCATCGATTGGCTGGGAGATGACGCCCAGCGTGAGGAGCTGAACGAGATCAAATCCGGCAAGAACTACGGCTGGCCCTTTGTCTTCGAAGATGGAAAGCCAAACCCGGCCCGGGACCCGAAGGAACACAATGGAAAGTCGTGGGCGGAACACGCCAAGGAATGCGAGCCCAGCCTGCTGACCTTGGAAGCCCACAGTGCGCCGATGGCCATGCTGTTTCCTTCCGCGAAGCAGTTCACCAAGGACTTCCACGGCGATGCCTTGGTAACACTCCACGGATCGTGGAATCGCGGGAAACCGAGCGGCTACAGCGTGATGCGGCTCCGCTTCAAAAACGGTGAACCCGAAGCCTTCGAGGACTTCATCACCGGGTTCTACCTGGAAGGCGACAGGAGCCACTTCGGCCGCCCCTGCGGACTTGCCGAGTGGACGGACGGCACGGTGCTAATGAGCGACGACAGCGGCGGCGTCATCTACCGCATTTGGCGCTCGAAGGAAGCACTGGAGTAACCCTAGAGAGGCACCTTTTCCTCCTCCGCGCGGTCCGCATTGTCGACGATGCCCTCGGCGCCCTGCTGGCGCGAACAATGCCCGCAGCAGTAGATCGTGCCATCCACCTCAACCCCGTGGCCGATGATGCGGCAATCGCAGTGAGGGCACGTAGGCGCAAGAATCTGGATGGCGCACTCGAAGCAATCGAAGGTATAGGTCTCGCCGTCGATCGTGACGTCGATGCACTTGTCGTATTCGTTTCCGCAGCATTCGCAGGTCTTCATGGCAGATGCAGCATCGCACGCCACATGCCGGTCGTGCTTGTGTTCGCAGGTCGAGAATCCGGCCTCCGTGCCGTGTCGATCTGCACGGCCGGACGGCTCTTTGCACGACGAGATAGCTGGCGCGTCTCATGCGAGGTGAAATCGAAAACCAATGGGAAGACTGGTCTTCACTCACGACGGAATGCCGGGCTACCGGAGGAAGCGGGCGGGACGCGGCTTTTGCTACGAGCTGCCCGATGGAGCCCTGCTACGGGACAAGGAAGAACGAACCCGCATCTCATCGCTAGCCGTCCCCCCCGCCTATGAGGACGTGTGGATCTGCATGCTGGAGAACGGACATCTGCAGGCGACCGGACTCGATCAACGCGGACGAAAGCAGTACCGCTATCACCCGGAGTGGCACCGCATGGCCGGCGACCGCAAATTCCTGAACCTCGCGGGGTTCGCCAAGGCCTTGCCGGGGATCCGCCGCAAGGTGCGGGCGGCGTTGCACGACGACGGGCTCGAGCGTGACCGCATCATCGCTGGAATCGTGACCCTCCTCGACCTCACCGGCTTTCGCATCGGCAACCACCGGTATGTCCGCGAGAACCGCAGCTTCGGACTGGCATCGCTGCTCACGCGCCATGCCCGCGAGACCGATGATGGATGGTGGCTCCGATTCAGGGGCAAGGCCGGCAAGGAGCATCGTGCCCGGATCAACGACGCCCAAGTGACCGCACTGGTCCAAGAACTCCAGGACCTGCCCGGGCAATACCTCTTTTGTTACCGCGATGGCCGCCGCTGGCGACCCATCGAATCCGGCGACGTCAATGCGTGGCTGAAAGAGATCAGCGGAGGCGATTTCACCGCCAAGCAATTCCGGACCTGGAAGGCGACCGTCATGTGCGCCCGCGAACTTGGCCGCGATCTTCCACCGGAGGGGAAAACCGCACTCAAGAAGGCGGAGACCATCGCAATTCGCACCACGGCGGAACGCCTCAATCACACGCCCGCCACCTGCCGGAGCTACTACATCCATCCCGCCATCTTCCGCGCCTACCGGAGCGGTGACCTCTACCAGCGCATGCAATCCCCCCCTCCCCGACTGCGGAAGTCCGACGGAAGCGCTCTGCTCCATGCTGAAGAGCGCCGGGTGCTGGCGGCAATCGAGGCCCATCCGCCCCGCCTCAAGCGGTCGCGGGTCACCGCGGCCGAGAAGCTGGAATGCATTCTGCGAAGAAGCTTGAAGAAACCTCACCGCCTACACTGATGACCTCAAACGATCCAAACCAACCGCTCCCGCCAGCGTCCCGTGGTGCGATGGCACCTCCTTATGTGGACGAGGATGCCAATGAAGCCTTGGTCGAGCAGGGCCTTGAAGCCGCGGAAGACGAACTCCGCGACGTGGTCGCCGCCTCCTACGAGGAAGGCGCTCGCGAAGCCGCCGACCCGGAGCAAATGATGGATGACATCGATTACCGGGAAGCGGAAGATGAGGAAGGCGCTCCCGAGGTCGAAGCCATTCATGGGGAAGCCGTGCCCGAAGAGGAGGAATGATCGTCTTCGAGCAATATACGGTCGTCACTTCCGACGACCTCGGGAAGTTTGAGGACCGGATCAACCAGCTCCTTTCGGAAGGCTGGGCCCTTCAAGGAGGCGTGGCGGTGTGTCCGATGACTCAAAGCTCCGAGTCCTGCATTCATATGCAGTGGAGTCAGGCGATGGCGCTACCTTCCCGAAACGTCCCGGCGGTGAGCTTGCAGGAAGAGGAATTTCCATTGCCCCGATCCGCAGAACTCCACCGGATCGGCGAGTTGCCCTCTGCCGACCTGGGCTGACAACGTCCCGCTTGGAACCCTTCCGCAGTCTGACTATAGAAGAATCCGAAACGCACGCAGAGTGCGAATCCGATTCCTCACGTGCAGAAACCCCGTGAAGCCAGCATCGCAATCTATTCCTGCGGGCCAGCGGCAAAGATCGAGTCCCCCGGACCCGCTCGATCCGGCTCGGATATCCCGCCCGCCATCTTCATCACCTACAGGCCGGTGCGGATCGGGGCGAGCGGGTTGCGCAGTTCATGGGCGAGCGTGGCGAGGAACTCGTCCTTCCTGCGGTCCGCGGCCTGCAGGGTCTAACAAACGCCAGCGCATGTAGGAGCCGGCGAACGAATGTGTGATCGTTTCAAGGAACTCCAGCTCGTCGGCATCGAAGTGCGTGCGGGTGCGGCTGGCGAAGGATAACGTGCCTAACAGCTCGCCGCCCGCCATCAGAGGATTGCAGGCGTAAACGGAAACCCCGTAGCTCTTCACCAGCGAGGCGAGCGCATTTTCCGACTACTGGATGCAGGTCACCACCATCGGCTCGCGGCGCTGTGCGACCATGCCGTGGAGCCAGTCCATTCACCTCGTAGCCCTCACCGGCTGGGGCAAGACGGCGACCGCGAAAAGACCCGGGCCGCCGGCTTCGACCGGCATCTCGTGAAACCCGCCGACCCCGAAGCGCTGCGCATGCTTCTCGCGTCCACCTCCTGAATCAGGAGAGTCCCCCTTGGAAATCGCGAATCACGGCACGCAGGTCATCCGGGCGGACCGGCTTCGCCATATGATGGTTGATGCCGGCTTCGGCACACGACCGCTTGTCGTCATCCTGATCGAGCCCGCTGAGGGCGATGATGATGATTCCCGCTCCATCCGGCTGGCAACGGATCCGGCGCGAGGCCTCGAGGCCATCCATTTCAGGCATGCCGATGTCCATCACGATCAGGTGCGGTTGGAAAGTGGCCGCCAGATCCACTGCCTTCACCCCGTCGTACGCGACCTGAACCACATGGCCTTCCATTTCGAAAAACATGGCGAGGATATCGGCAGCATTCTTGCCGTCATCCACAACTAGGATCCGCAGACTGCCTTGAGGCAAAGTGACCGGCATTTGGCGCTCCGCTTGCACAATCGTCATGGCATCTCCTTTCCTTTGAAAATCACCATGAATTAAAGCGCCTTTTCCCTAGGGCTTTCAAGTATTCACTACAGCGTGTGCAAATTGCTCGCCTTGACGCGCCTAACGGGCGATTTGCCCTCTCAATCGGACGTGTGGATCATGAGGATCTTGTCGGTGGGGATCCAGTTCTCGGAATTGCCTTCCTTCAAGACACACCAGTCGTCGGAGAGCCGGATCAACTGGCCCTTTGCAGTGCCGTCCGCTTCGAATCCCGACACTGCATTTTCGCCCGCCGGACGCGACTCCCGCGAAGCCTGGGGATCGACGGAAACGATGCATTTCCGACCAAGCGGAAGATCCACCTTGGCAGGTGCGGAATTCGGGACAGCCGGAGTCTGGCCTTGCAAGTTCATCAGGGCGAAGCCGCCGAAGGCAACGGCGGAGGCAATCAGGAGCGTGGTCAATTTCATAGGTTTCATGGAGTTCACCCTCTCCCCAACAGAATCCACGCCACCGGCACTCTCACTCGTTATCGGGCTCAAGGACCATGTTGATCACATGAACGACACCATTGGTCGCTCCGAGGTCGCCGGCCACCACTTCACCGCGGCCAACCCACACCACACCCTCGGTTTGCTTGAGCACGATCCGGCTACCTTGCAGAGTCGTAACCTCCGCGGTGGAGATTCCCGGCGTCGGCAGGGGGCCGCGGATAATGTGATATTGGATTACGTCGGCGAGCTTTCCGCGGTTCTCCGGCTTCGACCATTCGGTCATCGTGCCTTCCGGCAAGGCGCGGAATGCATCATTGGTAGGTGCGAGAACGGTCCACGGACCATTCCTCCGCAGCGTCGCTTCTACGCCCGCTGCCTTGATCGCATCCGCGAACAGCGACAGGTCCGGCCGTGAGGCGATAACTTCCAGAACGTCTTTGGGTTGCTCCTTGGGAACCACCGGGCGCACCGGTTCGTTTTGCGCCAAGCCCGCGCCTAGAACCAGCGCGGCGGCAACTGCTGAAATGGATGTTGTTATAGTTTTCATGGGGATACCTCCTTGCCCTTAGTCCAGCAGATCGCGGGCAGATCTCCCGGCGGCGTGACGATCGCATGCATCTGCCCCCTCCGTGCCGAGCGTATCCTTCACCGGCACCCCCACTCACTCCTCCTTGAGGGCAGCAAGCAGATCGTCGAGGTCAACCGTGGTAATGGCAGAGGCCTTGTCGCTCATCGCGTACGGCAGCACCAGACGCCGCCCATGGATGAGTGACCCGCAGCTATAGACGACATTGGGAACGTAGCCTTCGCGCTCGTTTCCTTCCGGAGAAAGGAGCGGTCGCTTCAGCCGGCCGATCACCTTGGTCGGATCTTCAAGATCCAACAGGACCGCGCCGATGCAGTATTTGCGCATGGGTCCGACTCCATGAGTGATCACCAGCCAACCTTCCTCTGTCTCGATCGGCGAACCGCAGTTGCCGATCTTCACCCCTTCCCACATCTCGGCCGGCCGCAGCAGGATCTGTGCGTCATTCCAGAAGTGGGGATCCGCGGAGAACATGATGAACAGGTTCTCGTCATCCTGGCGGGACAGCATCGCATACTGGCCGTCGATGCAGCGCGGAAAGAGAGCCATGCCCTTGTTCTGCACCGCCGCGCCATTCAGCGTCAGGATGCGGAAGTTGAGAAAGTCTTTCGTTTCGATGAGCTGCGGCAAGATCGCCCGGCCGTTGTACGCGGTATAGGTGGCGTAGTAGATGAAGGACCCATCCTCGCGCGAGAACCGCACGAATCGGGCGTCCTCGATCCCGTTGCTTTCATTCGGCGAGACCGGAAAGATGATCCGCTCGCTCACCGCCAGCTTCTCCGAAAACCGCACCTCGTAGTTCGAATCGGCAAGCCACTGCATGCATTCGAGCGTGCGGGACAAGTCGCGGGTTCCGTTCCGGTTGCGGGACTTCATGAGGCGGGCGCTTTTCCTCAGATCAACCCGGCTGAAGGCGTCGCCCAACTCCTCCATCACGCCCTGGGTCCATTCATTGTCGAAGCCCATCTCATACAGTTTCGAGACGAAGCTGTCCTTGCGATAGGTTGGGTTCGGAAGAATTTCCGGCACCGTCACAAATCGCGACACCGGATCGAGGTGAATGTGACCGTCGGCAAGGATCATGCCGCTGCGGAACTCGATCGAGGAAATGTGACCTTCGCCGGTGGCACGCAGACTCATGATGAAGCGCAAGGCTCCCTCCGGAACGCCTTCCTGATCGGGGTGCGGCACGATTGAAGGATTGAACAGCGCCGCCGACTCCAAGGCATATTCGCCGGAGAACAGCGCACCCACCAGCAACTGCCGGGAACGTGACAACGGCCGTTGGGTGAAGAGCTTCGAGGAGACCTTCTCGAAGTGGGAGTATAGCACAGAATCGATATCAAAGTGACGCCCGTCGAACTCCTCCTTCACCGCTGCCAGTTCCTGTTCCGCCTCGGCCTCGGTGAGGGAAAGGGCACGGGCGATGATGGTCGTCACGCGCTGCCCATCGGAGGGAATAAAAGGGCGGATGATTACCCGGTTGCTCTCAGGCAAAAGGGTCACTTCATGACGTTGCAGCTTCACTTTCTTCATGCGATTTGTTTCACACTTTCCGACAATGTCGCTTCGGCAGCGAGCATTTCCGCAAGTGACAGCGAGAAGGCCAACGAAGACTCGGCTCCTTGGTTCACATTCAGACCCGCCGGTTGCAGGCCATCACAGCAACCGCCAGTGGCGGAATCGAAGAGCGGGAGCCCGAGATCATTGCCACCCAGGAACCAGTCGAAGGCTCGCCGGGCCTCCTTTAACCAAGCCGGCTGTGAGGTGACCCGCCAAGCATCGAGGCAGGCCGAAACCATTGCCTGGGCTTCCAAGGGCTGCTGGTCGTAGTCAGCCCGCACGCCCTTCCTCGGATAGAAGCCATTGCTTCCCACCGGGCGGAAGTACCCCGCGCTCGCCGTCTGGATCTCCGCCAGCCATTGCAGGGCTTCGAGGCCCGTCTTCAGTTGGTCGCTTCCCGGCATCCGGCTGCCACTGACAATCAGCGCTTGGGCGATTCGTGCATTGTCATAGGAAAGGATGTCCTCGCACCAACGCCAGTCACGACGTGAGCAACGCTTCCACAGCACCATCAAGCGTTGCCCCAGCGATTGGAGCAGGCGGTGCATGCCCAGGTCACCGGGGAAGGCCTTTAGATACTCGTGGATTCCCAGCATCGCGAAAGCCCAAGCGCGCGGAGAGGTGAAGCCCTCCACCGCGCCCACCGCCCCTTGGAAAAGCTGCAGGCACAGCATGCGATGACCGTCGTTGCGAGTGCGGCTGCAGCCAGTGCCCACGGCCCACACGGCGCGGCCATGACTGTCTTCGCTGCCTGCCTCTTCCAGCCATACCCGGCCGTGGCTCATGAAATTCCGAAAGCGGCCATTCGCCGGATTGAAGGCCGCGGCAAGGAACGCCAGGTACGTCGTCGCCAATCGGTCCACCTTCTCCAGCGGGGCCACGCCGCCGGTCCGGTCAAAGGGCAGGCAGAGCAAGAAGGCCCGGGCATTGTCGTCGGTGCAGTAGCCTTCGTGGAAGTTCGGCACATTGTAGGTAGCATGCTGGAAAATGCCGGTGCCATCGCTCATCCGCTCGACGTGTTCGAGCCGCACCACCGGCGGCAAAGGAGTGCGGGCGAGAAATCCCGCGACCGGAAGCGCCCGCGATGCCGCTTTCCCGAATGCCTCCAGATAGCGCTGCGCCACCGCCGGCCAGATCATGGCCCGGCCGTCTTGGTGAGCCCTGCGGCACATCGCCATCATCTGCTCGGGATTTCCCAGAAGCCGGCAAACCGCTTGGGAAATCGCCTCCGCGTCCCGTGACGGCACCAGCACGCCGGCACCCTCCGCCAGGAGTTCCTCGGCATGCCAGTAGGGGGTGGACACCACCGCCTTGCCGGCACCGAATGCCCGCGCCAGCGTCCCCGATGTGATCTGCGCCTCATTCGGATACGGAGTGAGATAGATATCGGCCGCCGTCATGAAGCGTTCGAGATCCTCGGGAGACACGAAGCGGTTGTCGAAAACCACGTGCTTGCCCACACCGCACTCCTTTGCGAGTTCCTCAAGGCTGCGCCGATATCGCTCCCCTTCCCGCGCCACGAGGTGCGGATGGGTGGCCCCGAGGATCACGTAGAGCGCATCCGGCACTTGCTCGACGATCGCGGGCATCGCCCGGATCGCATATTCGATCCCCTTGCCGGGTCCCAGAAGCCCGAAGGTCAGCAACACTCTCCTGCCTTCGTAGCTGAGTTCCTTCTTGGCCTGCTCTCCGCCGCCCAGAGGCACATCCGGGATGCCGTGGGGAATGACGTCGATCTTCTGCGGATCCACATCATAAACATCTCGCAGAATCCTGGCGCCTCGCTCCGCCATGACCACCATCCTCGCGCTCCGGCGGATCAGCTCGTCCATGACCCGGCGTTGGTCGATGTCAGGATTGGCCAGGATCGTATGAAGCGTGGTCACCACCGGCGCATTGACCTCCTTGAGCAGCGTCAGCAAATGGCTGCCGGCGGGGCCGCCGTAGATGCCAAACTCATGCTGGACGCAGAGCACGTCCGGCCGGCTGAAATTGAGATGGCGGGCGACGCGACGATAGGAATCAGGGTCGCGTTCATCCAGCTTCAGGCGGACCTCCGGAGGATAGTCGTAGCCATCCGGCCGGTCGGTGACGGCGGCGATCCAAGCTTCCGATCCCGGCGAACCGGCATTCACCGCTCGGAAAAGATCGTGAGTAAAGGTGGCGATGCCACACAGGCGGGGGACGTAGCCTCCCAGAAAGGCGATTCGTGAAAGTGAGTTCATGAGTGTCGATGCGGTAGAATTCCGGATGGTTCAGCCGACAGGGGTTTCTTCACGTCCGGACCGCTCCCAAGCCGCGCGGGTGGCAAGCTTGGCCTGCTCCCACTTCAGGCGGGAATTTCCCTTCATTTGCTCCCACTGCTGCCGCAGCCGCTCCTCACTTTCCTCGAAGCTCCTTCCTTCCGAGGCACGCCAACCCTCCTCTCCGAGTCGCAAGGCGGTCGCGAAGTCTTCGTACCTGTAAGTTCGATCATAGAACGACTGGTGCTCCAGATTCGTGCGCCAGTAGACATCGTCGCTATTGGCCCCCGCCCCCACGACATGGCCGAGGGCTGCTCCTGCGCCCGCGCCAACCAACGCCCCGACGATGGTTCCACCGGGCCCGGCCAGTGAGCCGATCACTCCCCCGGCGATAGCCCCGTGGGCCGCGCCAAACGTCGTCCCGAAATCCTTGCCCTCGGGATCGTCCTGCAAGCTGTCCTTGTCTGGCTTCTGGTCCGTATTCATGGCCCGCCTATCAGCGGGTCACGTGCCGTGGTTGCCTGTCGCCTGCTCCCGCTGAGATACGGGGCTTCCAACTTCAGGGGCTTCGCCTTCTCGGTGCAAAAGGCCGCAGAGCGCCTTGCAATTCGCCCTCGCTGATTGGCTAAGGCATCGCCCGTTGCGCCGGTCCGCCCATTTCCACCCACACGACCGCCTCACGCATCACGGCCGCCGCGTCCGGCAGCCCGAGTTTCAAGCGAATGTTCGTGCGATGGGCATCCACGGTCCGCGGGCTGATGTGGAGGGATTCGCCAATTTGCGGAATCGGCACGCCGCGTCCGATCAATTCGAATACCTCCAATTCGCGGTCCGTGAGACTGGAAAGGCCTGATCGGGAGTTCCCGCGGCCGAGCCGGTTGAGGATCTGCCCCGCGACGCGCTCACTGAGGAAAAGCGAACCGCGTAGCACCTCGGTCATCGCCTTGAGGAATTGCTCGGTTGAAGAGCCTTTCATCAGGTAGCCGCGACCGCCCGCCCGGATGACCCGTTCGGCGTAAAGCATCTCATCGTGCATCGAAAACACCAGCACCGGGATCTGCGGGCAAAGCGCTTGCAGGTCCTTGATCAGTTCCAAGCCGCTCTTGTCGGGCAGCGTGATGTCCATGATCACCAAGTCGGGCAGAACCTGGGGAATCGAGGTCAGGGCGTCGGCCGCATTGGCGGCTTCGCCGCAGACCGTCCACTCGGGTTCCGCACCGATCGAGTGCCGCAATCCCCCGCGCAACATCGGGTGATCATCGACGACGAAAATCCTGTGCATTGCGAAAAAATCGTAGGGTCTTCCGTTAAGACGGTCAAATCCGTTTCAAGTCTCTCTCTTCTGCATGATTTGCAGACTATCCGGAACGAACGGTCACTTCGCGTATGGCAGGCCGGATTGCCCGCTGCAATTACCACCGTGCAATTGTTCCTGCGTGGGGCGCCCAGTGATGAAGGCACCTTCGCGTCCCATTGAAAGCACGTGGCTTTTCTGCCCCGTTCAAACGGCATGGTGATTGCAAATGGGAACTCGTCCCCTCTGTCGATGAAACATCCCCTTTATCCCCACTACGGGCTTCAACTTGCCGTGCTCAAGACCGCCGAGGCTTGTTTTCAGTCCTCGGTGAACGAGCTACAGCTCCTCCTGCCCTCGTTGCAGAGCTACTTGGGAGGGATCGAGAGCGATTCGCGGCAACGCGGCGACTGCCTCCAACTGTTGCTCTCCGCCATCGACCACCCGGTCGCACCGGCTGCAGTAAATGACGGGGAGCTTGAGAAAGTGCTGCATGCCCGCGGCAACACCGAGCGCCGCGCGCTAGCGTTGGGCGCTTGTGCCCGGATGCATCATCAACTCGTCAATTCTTACCGCGTCGCGCGCGAACTGGCGTACCGCTTGGGTCATCGCGGGCACGCGGCGCGGATCGACCTGCTCCTCGCCAGGATGTCCGACAGCTACCCCTGCTGCAGGACTTTCGCCGAAAGCCATCGCGATCTTGAGGCGATTGCAGGTTGACGAGGCCCGCGTTTCTAGGCCGCGCCCCGGCTAACAGACTCACCCCCGGGTGAGGCGGAGGCTGTGCATTTCGCCAGCCCGGGAAGCAGCCTGCAAACGCATGCGAGAATCGTGCCCTCCTCATTGCGCATTATCCGCTTCACACGGCGCGGCACGCCGGCTGCGAGAGGAGCGGTTCACAGGCCGGCAGCCCGCTGTCCTTCAACCAGAACCTCACACTCCAATGATCAGCAATCTCGAAGACCTCTACTACGACCAGATCCGCGACCTCTACAGCGCGGAAACCCAGTTGATCGAAGCCTTGCCCGCCATGTGCGACGCCGCCACCAATGCCGAATTGAAGGAGGCACTCTCGGGACACTTGACCGAGACCCGCGAGCAGCGCGACCGGCTGGCGAACATTTGCAGCCGCCATGGCCTCGCTCCCGAAGGAACGACCTGCGAAGCGATGCGGGGGCTGGTAAAGGAAGCCTCCAATCACGCCCTCTCCGTCGATGCCGGCGACGTGCGGGATGCCGCCATCATCGCCTGCGGAAATCGCGTCGAACACTACGAGATAGCCGGCTACGGCGCCGCCAAGGCATTCGCGGAAGTGCTCGGCTTCAATGACGACGTCGACCTGCTCGACAAATCCATCGAGGAAGAGGGCGCGGCGGACAAGAAGCTCACCAAGATCGCGACCGGCGGCCTCTTTGCCGACGGAGTCAACAAGGCAGCCGTTTGAGACCTAAACCTTGATCGACCGCTACCCCCGGAGCATGCGTCGGCGCGGACTCCGGGGGCACTTCGACCATGCCTCACTGAAACTCCCCGAAGGCATTCGAGGATCCTACCCTGAAGAACATGCGCGGCTTGTCGGACGCATAGGGAAACCTGAAGTAGAGCCAATCGGCGTCGGAACTCGACGCTGCTGACGAGGGCAAGCTTCCGGCTGGCTGCCAGGTCTTGAGATCCTCGCTGGCGTAGATCGTGAACTTGTCGGCAGCCGGAACGTTCGACTTCGGGTAACGCCACTGAAGCTGCCCTTGGCCGGGGGCGTCGAAACTCATCGAGGTATCCGCAACCGGCGACGGGACCTCTGCCGTGACCGCCAGTTCCGAGGACCGCGGTCCCTCTTCACCCGCGGCGTTGTAAGCGCTCACCGCTAGGTAATAGGTGGTCCCCAGGCTAACCGCCGGCAGCTCGGTTTGGGTAGCGCCGGCCACGTCGATCACCGCGGAGTAATCGCCGCTCTGGGTGCCGAAGTACACCTTGTAGCCCACCACATTCGGCTCGGGATTCGCATTCCACTCCAACGAAACTACCTCGGATGGAATCACCGCAGCGGAAGCGATGAAAGGACAGGCGGCGACGGAAAGCATGACCAAGCGGGGAAACCGCCCAAGCCATGTGAGAATTTGGGTTTTAATCTGGAGCATGCCGCACCATGTCGAGGTGCGGCGTACGCGACAGAGGTGGTCTTGCTGATTCCTTTGTCGGTAATTCCACCGACAAAACCCTAACCGACCAAGTGGTGGAGCAGCGCGTAACGGGTCAGCTCGACATTGCTGGAAAGCTGCAGCTTTTCCGAGATCCGGCTACGATAGGTGGCAATGGTCTTCTCGCTGAGCGCCAGTTCGGCCGCGATCTCCTTGATCGAGCGGCCTTCCGCGATCCGCTTGAGCACCTGTAGTTCCCGATGGGACAGGGCTTCGTGGGGCTCACCCTCCCAGCCCTCAGCCGCAGCGCGGGCCAGACGCTCTGCCACGACGGAACTGATGTGCCGCCCTCCGGCCAAAACCTTCTTCACCGCCGATACCAGCACATCGGCCGCGCTTTGCTTCGAGACGTAGCCGGCGGCGCCGAGCTTCAACGCGCGGATGGCAAACTCCTCCTCGGTGTGCGCGCTTACCATCAGCACCGGCAACGAGGGATACAATCGCTTTAGATCGACCAGTAGCTCCAAGCCATCGCGTCCCGACAGGTTGATGTCCACCAGCGCCAAGTCGCAATCCATGCCCTCGATCGTCTCAAGAGCGTCGCTCGCCGAAGCCGCTTCGACGACCCACGCCGCCGGGTATTCGTCGAGCAAAAGCCCGCGCACGCCGCGTCGCACCAATTCATGGTCATCGACGATCAGGATGTTCATGGCCGTTTCCATGGCAGCACGGCGGAAACTTCGGTGCCCCCTCCTTCAAGCGGTGAAACACGAAGTGTGCCGCCGCAGAATTCCGCGCGCTCACGCATACCCAGCAGGCCCAACGCCCGCCTGCCGTGCTCCACACCGGGCGAGATTCCCACGCCATTGTCCGTCACACTCACCGTAACCGCGCCCTCGTCCGCCGCACAGCGAACCGTGACTTCCGTGGCCTTGGAATGGCGTGCAACATTGGTCATGGCTTCCTGGACGATCCGGTAGGCGGCAGTGGCGATCACCGGGGGTACGTCGGCCGGCAGATCGGCCGCCTCGACTTTCACCTCGATGCCTGTCCTCTCGTGAAAACGTTTCATTTCCTGCAACAGTGCCTCTTGCAGGCCAAGCCGGTCCAAGGCATCGGGGCGCAGGTCGGCGGCAATCGATTGCACGTCCGACAAGAGCTTCTGCACCTGATCCTCCGCTTCGATCAACCGGTCGATCAGGGGATTCATCGCGCGGTCGTCCAGTCGCTCCAAGCGCCCCTCCACCCAGCGCAGGTCCATCGTCAAGCCAGTGAGCGACTGCCCGAGCTGATCATGCAGCTCGCGTGAGAGGCGCGTCCGCTCCTCCTCCCGCGAAATCTCCGAACGCGCGGAGAGAAGCCGGAAGCACTCGCTGATCTCCGCCGTCAGCCTGCGATTCCGTTGCTCCGCATTCCTCCAGCCGCGGTAGGCGCGGCGCAGCACGAAGAACAGCACCACCGAGGTGGTTAGCACGAAGTTCATCCCCTTCAGGGTCTGCACATAGACCGGCTCATCGGGTAGGGTGACCCGGACCACTTGGTCGGACAACACGACCCACAGGCCCGCCACGATCAGGTAGATCGCTGCAATCCTGAGTTCCGGCGTCGGCATCACCTCCGGCCACTCCGCCTCTCCCGGCCCTGAAGTCTTTGCCGCCATCATTACTGTATGCTAGCGGTCTCTGACCCGGGGGAAAAGCTCAAGGACGCAGGTCGCCTTCCACGCCGACTTCCAAGGCTCGTCCCGTCACCGCACCTACCAGGATTTTACCCAGGGCCACCAACTTGTTGTCACGGGTGTCCCAGTAGTGAACCCGCTCCGGCACCACATGGATCAGGGTGAGGTTCGGATCGTCTTTCCCGTCCGGGAACCACGCCTTGACCATCGTTCCCCACAGCTCATCGACCTTCTCCACGTCGCGGCTGATGGAGGCATGGCCGAAGACTGCCAGGTACTCGTGCTTGCCGTTGTTGGAAAACATCAGCTCCACGCGGGGGTCTTCTTCCAGAAGTTCGTTGTGCACGCTGTCGGCCCCGCTGAAAAACCAGATCCCGCCGTCCTGATCCACGTCTTGGGCATACATCGGGCACAGGTGAAACGGCATCTGCTTTAGGCCGGACGCGAAGAAACACGTCGGTGCCGAAAGAACAATCTCCTGCATTTTTGAGACCGCTTGCCTGGCCTCCAGGTCTTCGATGGTGGACATGGCTGCCCTTTTGCAGGCATCGTGCCGGACAGACCACTTTCCTTTCGTTGCATTGCCCACGGAATGAGGCGAAAGTGAAGGAAGGCAGCGAAACCCCGATTCACTTCCGGCACTTCCGGCAAACAAGCCGCCGACCGGCCGCCCCTTCCCGATCCTGCCACCGATGCATTCCCGGCGGAGAAGGACGTCTCGGTTCCGCCCCCCGGCAGCGACCAAACCGTTGGCGCGCCCGACCCCGAGGCCGAGAGGAAAGGACGTCCGCGCAAATCCGACTGAGGTACGCGTGCGGATAGGGTCGCCGCGATGGCCATGCGAGACGTTTCACCCTTTTTCTCCGCGTCCGCACCACGACCGGCTAGTGAAGCGCTCCGGTGCCGACATCTCTGTTAGAAGGGCATAGCCTTGGGACGCCTCCGCCGGTGATGCCGATTGCCCGCTGCTCCTGCGCCTTGCAACGGCTGCCCCGGACGCCCGCCAAAAAAGAAGCGCTCCCCGGCAAATTGGCCAAGGGGAACGCTTGTTTTTTCGGGGAGGGGAAATCCTCATCCGATCGCTAACAATCTCGGTTGATTGCATCTTTTTGCAAGTGACCCGGCCAAACTGTTAGAGCGCGATTTTGGAATCGGGAGACCGGCACACCGACTGCGAAGTAAGACGGGTATGAAAACCCATCGACCAAAGACGCGGCTCAAGACCGCCCCGGGCAAGCTCGGCTGGATCTTCCTCTGGCTGATTGGCGTGCCCATCCCGCTCCTGCTCATCTTCTTTCTGATGCGCGGTTGCACGTGACCGGCCTCAGACGAGCCCCGCATCGCCGAGCGCTCGCGCCAACTTGGCCTTGCCCTCGGTTTCGATCACGCTCCCGTGCCCCGGTATGATCCGGTCGAAGTCCCAAGCCATCAATTCCGCCACCGACTCACGGAACGCCTCCTTGTCCGTGATGCACCAGCGGAAGATCCGGCTCATCCCGGGATAGCGCTGCAGGCCCGCCACGTGGCGGTGGAAGAAGTGATTCCACGCACTCTCGTCCGGCGGGAAATTGAAGACGAGATCCGCCACGATCAAGGTGCGCGACGGCACGTGGAGAAACGCGTGTTCCTCCAGCTTGGGCGCGCCCTTGAGGCGGAGCACCTTCAGCTCCCGATCCCACTCCGGGGGGGTCGGCAACAGCGGCGCGGTCTTGAAACGCACCACCTCGCTGAAGCCCGGCGGGCCGAGGAATGGCAGGTCAGGGAAATGCCCCTTTCCTTCCTTCGCGTAGGTGTCATGCAGAAGCATCGCCTCCACCAGCCAGCCCGGTTCTCCGACCCCGCGGATGGCACTCAGGTCCCCGGGCGAAAACGGAGCCATCGAGTGAATCACCAGCTTGCCGCTGGCCAGACGGATCACGGTCACGGTGCGCCCGTGCGACGTCCCGAGAATTTTCAGCGGATAACGCAACGTCCACAGGTCGGCTGACAATTCCTTCATCATGACTCCTGGGGATTGATTCTTGATTTACGGCGCAGAAAGCACGATCTCCTGATCGTGGGAAAAGCCCCGGCCTTGCGCCCCGACGCGACCGGGAATCTCCCGCTCCGACCTATGGCCTCGACCCCGAAATCTCCCAAACCGGCTACGTCATCCGCAGGCGAAATCTCTCGCCAGAAGATGACCGCCGACCTCGAAGATACCCGTCTGCTGCAAGATCTGGGCGCGCGGCTGGTCGATGAAGACAACATTGACGCCATCTATCAGGAGATCCTCGCGGCTGCAATCACCCTGACCCGCGCCGACGCCGGCGTGGTTCAGATTTTGGATCCGGCGAGTGGCGATCTCTCGGTGCTCGCCGCCAAGGGGTTCGAGGAGGATCTCGTGGTCCGCTTTCAGCGGGTCGATGCCAACTCCCCCACCTCGTGTGGCCTCGCCTTGAGATCGAACCAGCGGGCCTACATCGATTTCGACACCCCCGGCGAATCCAGTCCCGCGCTGGGGCTGCTCTCCAGCGCGGGCTTTCGATCGGCACAATCGACGCCATTGACCAGCCGGGCCGGCACCCTGATCGGAATGCTCACGACCCACTGGCATCACCGGCATCGCCTCGAAGACCGCCAGCTCCAGTTCCTCGACTTGTTGGCGAGGCAAGCCGCCGACTTGATTCTTCACCGCCAGTTGGAACAAACGCGGCGCGCTCAGGAGGACCTGCTCGCAGCCGACCTCGCCGACTCAAAGCAGCTCCAGCAGATCAGCAGCCGGCTGCTGGTGGAAGACGAGCTGGATGCGATCTACAGTGAACTCGTCGATGCCGCCATCATCCTGGTCAAGGCGGACGCAGGCAGCTTGCAGCGCTTCGATGCCGAAGCGGACGAGCTGGAGCTGCTGTCATGGCGCGGTTTCGCTTCGGAGTCCGCAATCTCTTGGCAACGCGTGCGAACAGCCTCGGGCGGTGCCGCTGGAATCGCCCTGAAGGAAGAACGCCGCATCGTGATTCCCGACATTGGAAGTGGCGACTCCCCTCTCTTGCCCGACGCGGTCGCCGACTACAGCCGCTCCAATCTGCGCGCCGTCCAAGCGACGCCACTGATGTCGCGAAGCGGAAAACCACTCGGAATCCTGTCCACATATTGGCGTCAAAACCGCCACCCCACGGAACGCGACCTCCGGCTGCTCGATATCATGGCGCGCCAAGCCGCGGATCTCATCGAGCGCCGGACCGCCGAAGACGCCCTGCGCGATTCCGAGCGGCGCTACCGCGCCCTGTTCGACTCGATCGACGAAGGCTTCTGCACGGTCGAGATGATCTTTGATGCAGCCGGGCACCCGACTGACTATCGCTTCCTGCAGGTGAATCCCTCGTTTGTCCGGCTCACCGGCATCACCGATGCGGTGGGACGGACGATGCGCGAGATCTCTTCGGACCACGAAGAACATTGGTTCGAGAGCTACGGCCGTATCGCGCGGACGGGCCAGCCGGAACGGTTTGTGGCCCAAGCGCAGCAACTCCAACGCTGGTATGATGTGTATGCCCTCCGGGTGGATGATCCCGCGCTGGGCCACGTGGCGGTCCTATTCAACGACGTCACCCGGCGTGTCCAAACAGAGGAACAGCTCCGCCAGGCGCACGACGTCCTTGAGTCGCGGGTGAAGGAACGGACACATGAGCTGGCATCTACCCTCAAACGTCTTCAGGATGAGGTCGAAGGCCGAAAAAAAATCGAGCGGGAGCGCCGCGAACTGCTCCAGCGCATTGTCCACCTTCAGGAAGCGGAACGAGCCCGCGTCGCCCGCGAACTCCACGACAACCTCGGCCAACATATGGTCGCCGTGTTGATGCACTTGGAAGGATTCCAGCGCCGCCTTTCGCAGTCCGGCGACGACGCGGCGAGTTACGATCTCAGCGAGTTCCGCAAGGTGGTGGATGTCCTGATCAAAGCGACTCACCGGCAGTCGTGGGAATTGCGGCCCGCCGAACTCGATGAGTTGGGCTTGGAAGTCGCCATCGACAACTACATCTTCCACTGGAGTGAAACAACCGGGATACCGGTGGACTTTCGCGCCGAGAGTTCGGGCGACCGCCAACTGGAGCCGGAGCAAATGATCGCGCTTTACCGGGTTACCCAGGAAGCCTTGACCAATGTCGCGCGGCACGCGCACGCAACCCACATCGACATCGAACTTGACCTCGGCCGACCGGTCTGCGTTTCGATTCGCGACAACGGAGTAGGTTTCGATCCCGCCAAGATCAAAAGGCGGCTGGGACTGTTAGGCATGCAGGAGCGGCTGGATATCGCAGGCGGGACCTTGACCATCCAAGCCGCGTCACAACGTGGCACGTGCATCCGGGCGTGCATCCCGTAGGGGCGGTTCGGCGCAAAAAAAGCGGGCACCCCGCCGAAGCGGAGTGCCCTTGCCCGGCCGACCCGGTTCAGTCAGTTGTGATGGTCTCCTCCGTGGTTACGGAGTTGCCCCAGCCGTCCGATTCGGTGGTGGTCGTCGTTGTGGCGGAAGAGCCACCCGTGGGTTCCACGTAGGTGCAATTTCCAAAGGCAAGGACTGCCAACGACAGGCCAGCGAGTTTGAAGATGGTTTTCATGGTAGGTTCAGGGTTGTGGTTCATTCGACTTTGTTGATGACCGTCCCACCGCTTCCGGAGCCACGAGGTCCGCCGGTACGGGCGGCTCCCATGATACCGAGAGCAAGGACGACGGCTCCCATCACGCCGACCCACACCGAGGGGATCCCGATCAAGGTGGCGGCATAGCACAGCGCTCCCAACAGAATGAGGGAGCCAAGGATGTAGAGCATGATTCTCATGGTAGTGTCCCGATAGCAGATGCGGTACCCCGGCTCCGCCTAGACCCTGAAGCTACTGAAAATACGCAGGTTACGAATCAACGCCTAGATCAGACCAAGCTCTAACCCCCTCCCCTCCGCGCAACTTGCACAGGCTAGCAGGACCTCCTGCAACCTTTCCCTTACTCTTCGGTCTCTCCGTTCTTCAGGAAGCTCGCTGGCGACTCTTGCAGGCGAGCAAGCTGTTCCGAAAGCGTCTGCACCTGCCGTTCTAACATCTCAAGCATTCGTTCCCATTGGGGTGGGGCCGTGGATGCCGCCTGAAGCTGGCGCATCACGGCCACCGTCGTGAACATTGATGACAATGGCGTCCGCATGTCATGCACGGCCTGCGGAATAATCTTCTCCCACGGGGGGGCAACAGGATCGGGGTTGGAAGGGTGGCTCACCGACCGCTGATGTCGTCTAGCAACTAACGCTTTTCAAGGAGAAGTCCGGACGAAAACACGCGCCCGGAAAATTGCGAAATGCGCTCCTTGAATGCGTATTGCACGAATCGGGTGATCTAACTACTCGCCCCCCTGCGGGGATGTCGCTTGGCAATCAAGCATGAGCACGATCTCGCCTCATAGGAACGCCTCCTGCGAAAGGGCGTGGTTTGCCCCGCTTTTGACATCGATCCATGAAAAAGCCCCGCTCCTCCCCGTCCGCGAGCCCCACTGCCCAGTATCCCGTCGCCAAAACGGCCACCGCGACCGTAAACGGCGAGGACAACCCTCAACTCCTCAAGGAGCTGCTGTTAGCGCTCACCGCCTTCAAGCGCGGCGACTTCTCGGCCAGGCTTCCGGATGACTGGGTGGGGATTGCCGGCAAGGTCGCCGATTCCTTCAATGACGTCATCCGGCGCAATCAGGAGCTTGCGGGAGAGCTGGCCCGGATCCGTGATGTCGTGGGCGTGGAAGGTCGGATCGGGCAGCGTGCGGTGCTCGGCGACATGCAGGGATCTTGGAGCGAAGCGATCGGCTCCGTGAACAGTTTGGTGGAAAACCTGGTCCAGCCGACCAGCGACATGGCGCGGGTGATCGGCGCGGTGGCAAAGGGCGACCTCTCACAGACGATGTCCACCGACATCGAGGGCCGCCAATTGAAGGGCGAATTCCTGCGCACTGCCCGCACCGTCAATACCATGGTAGAGCAGCTCGGTGGTTTCGCCTCGGAAGTGACCCGCGTGGCCCGCGAAGTGGGCACCGAGGGCAAGCTCGGCGGCCAGGCCAAGGTGAAGGGCGTCGCCGGCACGTGGAAGGATCTCACCGACAACGTGAACCTGATGGCCGGCAACCTCACCGCCCAGGTCCGTAACATCGCCACCGTCACCACCGCGGTGGCGAATGGCGACCTCACCAAGAAGATCACGGTCGATGTCAAAGGCGAGTTCCTCGAGCTGAAGGACACCGTCAATACGATGGTAGGCCAGCTCCGCTCCTTCGCCTCGGAAGTGACCCGCGTGGCCCGCGAGGTGGGCTCGGAAGGATCGCTCGGCGGCCAGGCGCGGGTTGAAGGCGTCTCCGGCACGTGGAAGGACCTCACCGACTCGGTGAACTTCATGGCGTCGAACCTGACCACCCAGGTCCGCAACATTGCCGCGGTCACCACCGCGGTCGCGAATGGCGACCTCTCGAAGAAGATCACCGTCGATGTGAAGGGCGAGATCCTGGAGCTGAAGAACACCATCAACACGATGGTGGACCAGCTCAGCTCCTTCGCCTCGGAAGTGACCCGTGTGGCCCGCGAAGTGGGCTCGGAAGGAAAGCTCGGTGGCCAGGCCAACGTGTCCGGCGTGGCCGGCACGTGGAAGGACCTCACCGATTCGGTGAACTCGATGGCCGGCAACCTGACCGCCCAGGTGCGTAACATCGCCGAGGTGACCACGGCGGTGGCGAATGGCGACCTTTCGAAAACAATCACGGTGGATGTGAAGGGCGAAATCCTCGAGCTGAAGGACACCATCAACACGATGGTCGGCCAGCTCCGGTCCTTCGCTTCGGAAGTGACCCGCGTGGCCCGCGAAGTGGGCACCGAGGGCAAGCTCGGCGGTCAAGCCGAGGTGGGCGGCGTGGCCGGCACGTGGAAAGACCTCACCGACAACGTGAACATGATGGCCGGCAATCTGACCGACCAGGTCCGCAACATCGCCGATGTGACCACCGCCATCGCGAATGGCGACCTTTCCCGGAAGATCACGGTGGACGTCAAAGGTGAGATCCTTGAGATGAAAAACACCATCAATACGATGGTGGACCAGCTCAGTTCCTTCGCCGACCAGGTCACCCGCGTGGCCCGCGAGGTGGGCACCGAAGGCAAGCTCGGCGGCCAGGCCGAAGTGCGCGGCGTGGCCGGCACCTGGAAGGACCTCACCGATTCGGTGAACTCGATGGCGGGCAACCTGACCAATCAGGTCCGCAACATCGCCGAGGTGACCACCGCGGTCGCCAACGGAGACCTCGGCAAGAAGATCACGGTGGATGTGAAGGGCGAAATCCTGGAGCTGAAGAACACCATCAACACCATGGTGGACCAGCTCGGGTCGTTCGCTTCGGAAGTGACCCGCGTGGCCCGCGAAGTGGGCACGGAAGGAAAGCTCGGTGGTCAAGCCGACGTGAAAGGCGTGGCCGGCACCTGGAAGGATCTAACGGATTCGGTGAACTCGATGGCCGGCAACCTTACCGACCAGGTCCGCAACATCGCCGACGTGACCACGGCGGTGGCGAACGGAGACCTTTCGCGGAAAGTCACCGTCGCCGTCCGCGGGGAGATTCTCCAGCTCAAGGACACGGTGAACACGATGGTGGACCAGCTCAACTCGTTCGCTTCGGAAGTGACCCGTGTGGCCCGCGAAGTGGGCACCGAAGGCAAGCTCGGCGGCCAGGCGGACGTGAAGGACGTTGCCGGCACCTGGAAGGACCTCACCGACTCGGTGAACTCGATGGCCGGCAACCTAACCAACCAGGTCCGCAACATCGCCGACGTGACCACCGCGGTCGCGCGCGGCGACCTTTCCAAGAAGATCACGGTGGATGTGAAGGGCGAGATCTTGGAGCTGAAGAACACCATTAACACGATGGTGGACCAGCTCGGATCCTTCGCGGCGGAAGTGACCCGCGTGGCCCGCGAAGTGGGCTCGGAAGGCAAGCTCGGTGGCCAGGCGAAGGTCTCCGGTGTGGCAGGCACCTGGAAGGACCTTACCGACTCGGTGAACCTGATGGGTGGCAACCTTACCGACCAGGTCCGCAACATCGCTGACGTCACCAAGGCGGTGGCGGCCGGCAACCTCTCCAAGAAGATCACCGTGGATGTCCGCGGCGAGATCCTCGAACTGAAAGACACCATCAACACGATGGTGGACCAGCTCCGGTCCTTCGCCTCGGAAGTGACCCGCGTGGCCCGCGAAGTGGGCTCCGAAGGATCGCTCGGTGGCCAGGCACGGGTGGAAGGCGTTTCGGGCACGTGGAAGGACCTCACCGACTCGGTGAACTTCATGGCTTCCAACCTCACCACGCAGGTCCGCAACATTGCCGCGGTCACCACCGCGGTGGCAAATGGCGACCTTTCCCGCAAGATCACCGTCGATGTCAAAGGCGAGATCCTGGAGCTGAAAAACACCGTCAACACGATGGTGGACCAGCTCAACTCCTTCGCCTCGGAAGTGACTCGCGTGGCCCGCGAAGTGGGCACCGAAGGAAAGCTCGCCGGACAAGCCGAAGTGAAAGGCGTCGGTGGCACTTGGAAGGACCTCACCGATTCGGTGAACTCGATGGCCGGTAACCTCACCAACCAGGTGCGCGGCATTGCCAAGGTCGTGACCGCTGTCGCCAAGGGCGACCTGAACCAGAAGCTGATGGTCGAGGCAAAAGGCGAGGTCGCCGAACTCGCCGACACCATCAACAGCATGACCGATACGCTCGCGACCTTCGCCGAGCAGGTCAGCGGGGTGGCCCGCGAGGTGGGCATCGAGGGACGACTTGGCGGCCAGGCCCACGTGCCCGGCGCCTCCGGCACGTGGCTCGACCTCACCGACAACGTCAACCAGCTCGCCGCCAATCTTACCACCCAGCTTCGCGCGATCGCCGACGTGGCCACCGCGGTGACCAAGGGCGACCTGACGCAGAGCATCCAGGTCTCCGCCAAGGGCGAGGTCGCCTTCGTGAAGGACAACATCAACGAGATGATCCGCAACCTGCGCGACACCACCTCGCGCAACGAGGAGCAGGACTGGCTGAAGACGAACCTCGCGAAGTTCACCCGCATGCTGCAGGGCCAAAAGGACCTGCTCACCGTCGGCAAGCTGATCCTTTCCGAGCTCGCCCCGGTGGTCTCCGCGCAGACCGGCATCTTCTACATCATGGACAGCGATGCGCCGGAGCCCGAGCTCCGCTTGCTGGCCAGCTATGCCTTCACCGAGCGCAAGCACATCAGTAACCGCTACCGGCTGGGCGAAGGACTGGTCGGCCAGTGCGCTTTGGAAAGGCAGCCGATCCTGCTCACCAACGTCCCCGACAACTACATCCAGATCAGCTCCGGCCTCGGCCAGTCCGCACCGATGAACATTATCGTCCTGCCGATCCTTTTCGAAGGAAAGGTCAAGGCGGTGGTCGAGCTGGCCTCTTTCCAAGGATTCAATCCCACGCACGAGGGCTTCCTCGTGCAGCTCGCCGAGTCGATCGGCATCGTCTTGAACACGATCAAGGCGAACACGCTCACGGAGGACTTGCTCAAACAATCGCAGTCGCTGGCCAGCGAACTCCAGAATCGCCAGGACGAACTGGAAAAGACCAACAAGGAACTCGGCGACAAGGCAGCCCAGCTCGCCGAACAGAACGAGGAGGTGGAGCGCAAGAACAGCGAGGTCGAGCAAGCGCGCACCGCGCTGGAAGGCAAGGCCCAGCAGCTCGCCCTCACCTCGAAGTACAAGTCGGAGTTCCTCGCGAACATGTCGCACGAGCTGCGCACGCCGCTCAACAGCCTGCTCATTCTCGCCGACCAACTCGGCTCGAACTACGAGGGAAACCTCACGCCCAAGCAGGTCGAGTTCGCCCGCACCATCCTCGGCTCCGGCCGCGACCTGTTGCGCCTCATCAATGACATCCTTGACCTCTCGAAGATCGAGTCCGGCAACTTCACCATCTCGGTCACGGAGGTCCGCCTCGCCGACCTGATGGACAACGTCGAGCGAACCTTCCGCCACGTCGCCCAGGAGAAAGGCCTCGACTTCGACTTCGAGCTCTCCCCCGATTTGCCATCACGGATCCTCACCGACGAGCAACGGCTCGACCAGGTGCTCAAGAACCTCGTTTCGAACGCCCTCAAGTTCACGGAGAATGGTAATGTCACCGTGAGGGTGAAGGCGGTCGAAGGCCAACGCCTGCGCGGCAACTCGGTGCTGAGTGGCGCCGGCAGGGTGCTCGCCTTCAGCGTGGAGGATACCGGCATCGGCATCCCGCCGGAGAAGCAGATGGTCATCTTCGAGGCCTTCCAGCAAGCGGACGGGAGCACCAGCCGGCGCTACGGCGGCACCGGCCTCGGCCTGGCGATCAGCCGCGAACTGGCCCGCCTGCTCGGCGGCGAGATCAGCGTGCAGAGCGAGGAAGGCATGGGCAGCACCTTTACCCTCTTCCTGCCGTTGCAAGCTCCCACCATGGACCGTGAGTTCAACGAAGCCGCGGTGATCGACATCGAGGAAATCGGCTTCTCCGACGAAGGCATCGACGACGACCGGAACAACATTTCCCCTCTCGATCACGTGACACTGATTGTCGAAGACAACCACGACACCGCGGGCATGCTGCTGGCCCGCGCCCGCGCCAAGGGGTTCAAGGGGGTGGTCGCCACCCGCGGTTATGCTGCCCTGACGATGGCCCGCGAGTTCCAACCGGAAGGCGTCACCCTCGATGTCAGCCTGCCGGATCTCGACGGGTGGAAGGTTTTGAGCCGCCTGAAATCGGATCTCTCCACGCGACATATTCCGGTCTTCATCGTCTCCGCCGACTCAGAGCCTGAGAATGCCCTGAAGAACGGAGCGGTCCGGTTCCTCAGCAAGCCTCTCGATCCCGAATCGGTGGATGGCGTCTTCGACCGCATGCGCCAGATGCGTGATCACCCTACTGGCACGGTCCTTCTTGTGGAAGACGACGAGACCCAGCGCAACAGCCTCGGGGAATTGCTTGCCGACACCCCGAACCTCGTCACCGCGGGCGATGCTGAGGAAGCCTTCAAGATTCTTGAAGGCACCTCGTGCGACTGCGTCATCGTGGACCTCATGCTACCCGGAACTTCGGGCTTCGAGGTCATCGAGCACATTCGCGAGGACTTCCCGCAGATGCCGATCATCGTTTACACCGGCAAGCACCTCTCGGCGGACGAGGAGACGCAACTCAACCGCCTGACCCAGACGATCATCGTCAAGGACGTTCGCAGTCCCGAACGGCTATACGATCAGGTCGCCCTGTGGCTGCACCGTAAGGTTTCCGAACTGCCGCAAGCGGGCCGCGAAACGATCCAGCGGCTCAACGATCCCAACACCCTGCTCGCCGGCAAACGCGTGCTGATCGTGGACGACGACGTCCGCAACATCTTCGCGATGACCAGCCTGCTGGAGCGACATCACATGGACGTGATGTCCGCCGAGCAGGGCGAGATGGCGCTGAAACTCCTCAAGGGTGGCTCCACCTTCGACATCGTCCTGATGGACATCATGATGCCCGAGATGGACGGCTACGAGGTGATGAAGGCGATCCGAGGCATGTATGGCTTCCAGGAGCTTCCGATCATCGCCCTGACCGCCAAGGCCATGAAGGGCGACCGCGAGAAATGCATCGACGCCGGAGCCTCCGACTACATTTCCAAGCCCGTCGATACCGACCGCCTGCTCACCATGCTTCGCACTTGGCTTTACCGATGACCCATTTCGTCCGCAACGAGCGCCCCATGCAGGAGAACTCCCAGACCGCGAGCATCCTTCTGGTCGATGACCGGCCGGACAAGCTGCTTGCCTTGGAGGCGATCCTGGAAGGGCTTCACCAGAAGCTGGTGAAGGTGCGTTCCGGCGACGAGGCCCTGCGCCAGCTCCTGCTCCAGGACTTCGCGGTCATCCTGCTGGACGTGAACATGCCGGGCCTGGATGGCTTTGAAACGGCGGCATTGATTCGCAAGCGCAGGCGCTCCGAGACGACGCCCATCATCTTCATCAGCGCCATCAACGACACCGACAACCACGTTTCGCGCGGCTACTCGCTCGGTGCCGTGGACTACATCCTCACCCCGGTCATCCCCGAAATCCTGCGCGCCAAGATCGCAGTTTTCGTAGAGCTCTATCTCAAAACCGAACAGGTGAAGCGCCAGGCGGAGGAGCACGCCCAGCTTCTTCAGGAGCAGGATGCTCGCGCCCGTGCCGAAGTGGAAAAGGAACGCATGGCCTTCCTCGCGGAGGCCAGCAACGTCCTCGCCGGCTCGCTCGACTACGAACAAACGTTCTCCAATCTCGCGCGCCTGATCGTGCCGCGCCTCGCGGAGTTCTGTCTGATCGACCGGCTCGATGACGCTGGCCATCTCCACCAGGTGGCCGTGGCTCACCGCGATCCGCATCAGGAAGCCGTGCTGCGGCAGATCCGCTATCCCGAGTCGGGCGAGAACTCCCATGGTGCCCTTCGCGTGTTCAAAACCGGCATGCCTTTCGTTAGAAACCGTGTCGATGACAGCGTCCTCAGCGATCTGGCACCCGAAGCCGACCGGGCAGTGCTCCGCTTGCTGAAACCCGCCGCCTTCGCCGCAGTACCACTCACCGCACGCGGGCGCGTCATTGGCTCGATCACCATGGTGCGCACCGACCCGCACCACGAGTTCGACGATGACGACCTCTGGCTGGCAGACGAGCTGGCGCATCGCTCCGCGCTAGCGCTCGACAATGTCGAACTCTACCGCCGCGCAAACCGGGCGCGGGAGGAAGCGGAAACTGCGAACCGGGCAAAGGACCGATTTCTTGCGATGCTCAGCCACGAGCTGCGCACGCCGCTGACGCCGGTCATCACCCATCTCTTCAATCTTTCCGCGGACGAGCGGATGCCGAAGGAACTCCATCATTCGCTTGATGTCATCCGCCGCAACGTCGAACTGGAAGCGCGCCTGATCGACGATCTGTTAGACCTCAGCCGCGTGGGCAGCGGCAAGTTCCACTTGGAATCGACCGTGGTGGACATCCACGAGCTGCTGAAAAACGCTTTGGAGATCTGCCAGCCCGACATCGAAGCGAAGCAACTCCAACTTAGCCTCGACCTTTCCGCGGAGCAGACCCATGTGAATGCCGACCCGGCGCGTCTTCAGCAGGTCTTCTGGAACATTGTCAAAAACGCCGTGAAGTTTACGTCCGAGGGCTCCATCCACGTCTCCACCGCCACGACCGACGATGGCTCGGTTAGCATCACCGTCCGCGACACCGGCGTGGGTATCGAACCCTCCTTGCTGGATCGGGTCTTTCATCCCTTCGAGCAGGCGGAGCGTGGCGTGCAGGGCGGCCTCGGCCTCGGCTTGGCCATCACGAAAGCCTTGGTAGAACTACATTCCGGCCGCATCACCTTGGAAAGCAGCGGGCAGGGTCACGGCACGACGGTCACGGTGTCGTTACCGATCGCCCACGAAGCGCCGGCCGCCGCTCCCGAACGCCGCCCCGCCGCGATCGAGCCGGGCAAGAAGCTGCGCGTGCTTTTGTTAGAAGACCATCCCGATACCAACGAAGCCCTGACGATGCTGCTGGAACTCCGGGGCTACACGGTCACTTCGGCGCTCAATGTCACTACGGCCCTCGAGATCGCATCGCGCCAGGACTTCGATCTGCTGCTGAGCGATCTCGGACTCCCCGACGGAAGCCCCGGCGAGGTGATGCAAAAGGTGGCGGCGCGCAATGGCACGATTGGCGTCGCTCTCAGCGGGCTAGGCATGGAGAAGGACTTCGAACAGAGCCGCTCGCTCGGCTTCCGCCATCACCTTGTAAAGCCCGTGGACGTCGGTCGCTTGGAGGAAGTCTTGCAAGAGTGTGGGAAGTCCGCAGGCAAGCCCGAGACCGCCGCGGTCTAACATCCCTGCGCCATGCAAATCGAAGCACGTCTCTTCGCCGATGATGGCGAAACCCCGAATCATCCCACCCTTCCCCTCGTCATCATGCGCGGCTCCGGCGTCGTCGCGGAAGACGACCCGGCGGGCTGGTTTGAGGAACGCTTTGCCTCCCATGATTGGAAGGCCGCCTGGCGCTGGGGCGTTTATCCCTACCACCACTTTCACACCACCAATCACGAGGTGCTTGGCGTGGTCATCGGCGAGGCGAGGCTCATGCTCGGCGGAGCCCACGGCGAGGAGTTCATCATTCGTCCCGGCGATGTTATCGTCATCCCTGCGGGTGTCGGTCACAAGTGCCTAGAAGCTTCGGACGACTTCCTCGTTGTCGGTGCGTATCCCCGCGGTGAGAAGCCGGACTTGGTGAAGTCGTCCGGACATGCTGCCGATCGCCAGCGGATCGCCGCCGTGCCCTTGCCGGCAGAAGATCCGCTCCAGGGAGCGGACGGCCCCTTGTTCGATCACTGGAAAGCCTAGCCGCTTTCACTTACTCATCTCGTCGCGGTTACCCGCTTCCCGATGACTTCGGCGGCCACGTCCACCTTCTTGATCCGCGGGTCCTTGGGATCGTAGTCCTCGCGCGATCTCGCATAGTGCTGGTCGAGCACCCGTAGGCGACGGATTCTCATGCAGCTATACTCCTTCCATCCTTGGCTGGGATCCCACGCCAACAGAACCGGTGCCTGATAGCGCTTGCCCATTCCATGGATGTAGGGCTCCACGGTGAGAAGTTCTCCGATGTAGTAAAACTCCACAAGCCGGTGCTCGCGGATCGCCCGACGGATCTCTTCCGCGTCGGGCTGGGTGGAATATTGGGGAATGTCCATGGCCTTGCGCCCGGCGGGATAGATCCGGGCAATCATGTAGGCTTTTGCAGATCGCGTGCCCTCGGCCAACATCGTCTGAAAGGCGCTTTTCGGCTCTCCCATTGAGGGTCTAGCGCTGCAACCCGCCCTCTTCCACGGCAATGTGCATGATGTAGTCATTCTCAACATGAGTCCGACCCCTGCGTGGCCTTGGCACGACTCCCGCAAAGGAGCCTCGCCATGATTCCCGAATCCGACGCCATCGTTTTTTCCCCGCTCGATGTCGATCTGAGCCGCTCGCCGCTTCGTTCGGGCATCAGCCGGAAGACCTACGTTCTCGGTGCTTTCAATCCAGGTCTCACCCGGCTTCCGAACGGCAACCTGTTGATGATGGTCCGGATTGCCGAAGCCCTTCAACAACCGGTAAGCGCCAATGAAATCCACGCCATCCGCTGGGACCCTCGCCAAGGCTATCTCACGGATGGCCATGAACTCGCCTTGGTGGATGCCTCCGATCCACGCACGTTCCGCCTCCGCGGTCATTCGTCCAAGGTCATGGCCCTCACCTCCTTGTCATGGCTGCTACCGGTCGAACTCGATCCAGACAGCCTCGAAACAATCGCCATTCACTATGAGAAGGCGATCGCCCCTGCGGCCAGCTATCAGGAATACGGAGTGGAGGACGCCCGCATCTCGAAGGTGGATGACACGTGGTACATGACCACCTGCTCGGTCAGCGCCGAACGGCATTCCACCACTCTGTACACGTCGCAGGATGGCCTGAACTACGGGCTTCAGGGCATCGTCCTCGATCACCAAAACAAGGACATGCTGATCTTCGAGGGGAAGATCGGCGGCAAGTTCCACGCGCTCACCCGTCCCTTGGGTGACCTCTACTTCGCCTATCCTCCGGCCAGCGAGTTCGAGTCGGGGCCCTCGATCAATCTCGCATCCTCGCCCGATGCACTCCATTGGAAACCTGCCGACACGCCCTTGATCCGTCCGCGCAAGGGTTCCTCCTCAGTCATGCGCATCGGCGGCGGCACGCCCCCCATCCGCACCTCGCGGGGATGGCTGATGCTCTACCATGGCGTGCAGCCCGGCACACTCGTCGGCACCTACCGGACGTTTCACGCTTTCCTCGATGGAGACGATCCCTCATCCGTGCTGGCCGTTCACGATAGCCGACCCTTGTTAGAGTCACGGCCGGAGCTTACCGAGCACCTCCGCGATCTCCGTTATCTGGAAGGAGTCGTCTTCACGACTGGTTTGGTCGATGCGGGCGATCACTTCATCGTGGCATCCGGTGAGGACGATCTTGCATGCCGCGTCACCCGCATCCCGAAACCTGAGTTCGGCCTCGACCCGCACGGCACCTGATCGATCCACTCGACCTCATTCCGCGACCTCGACTGCCACGCACCGAGGAGAAGCCTCTTCTTCTACCGCAGGGATCCACGCTTCCACCCTCCAATCACTGAACCGCCAGTTCGCTTTGGAGAGGACGTCGATCGCCGCCCGCGCCAGTCCCTCAGAGGAGTACGCGCCAAAAACTTTGACGCTGTCATCCAAGTCCAGCGCCATTACCAAAAAGCATCCGTTCGTGCCTGCTTCAGGCATATAAGAACAAGCAGGGTCCTGCCCGCCTTGACGGCGGACAGGATCACTCCATGCAAAATCCCTAGGCCTTGCGCGAGGTCAACATCGTGACCAGCCAAATGATCAGGAACAGGACGAAACACACCTTGGCAATCGTCGCGGCCATACCGGCGAGAGAACCGAAGCCCAACACGGCGGCGATGATGGCGACGACGAGGAATACTAGTGACCAGTGAAGCATAATGATATGGGGTTCGTTTTACCCATAATCCTGTTTGCATCACGGGTGCCAAGCGATGGAACCCGTCCCAACAGCGGGCCCATCAACCACCACGAGTCTCACAAATACAAAGGGTTACAACCTTTCAAAGCACCGTTCCGACACCGAATCGGTCGTCTCCAAAGGATCGGGCGAAATGCAAAACGCCGAAACGACCGCGCACCCTGCACGCTTGATGCAGCGCCAGCTTAAAACGCGGCTGCGATCAGAACGAACTCATCCGGTTCGTCAGGCTCAGGTGCGACTTGCTACCGTTGCCGAAGAGCTGGGTTGGGGAAAACGGTTCCGTCGGAATCTACCACTACACCAATGCCGGCGTGGTTCCACCGCCCCTTCAGATTCATGCGGTGCCCGGAGGAATTCTTCCACGCGCCCACCAAGGTGCCCGCGGCACCTGCAGCGTAGCCTCGGCGGGCCCCGATGTTTTCTGCCACGTTACTCATGCCCTTCCCGCGCTGGGCCATCAGGGTCCTCCCTTCGAAGCCTAATGGGTGAGGTCGCCCGCGCTTCCTTTGCCGAATTTCCCGCCGTTGCGGCGCATGAATCCGGCGTACTGCCGAGCCAGTTGATCGAGCCCAGCGTGACGTTGCAGCGCCCTTCATCCAGTGCCATTCGGGTCGGGCTTCGTAGCGCTGCCACCCCGGAATGGTCTCATCCTCCGGTGGACGAACTCGGCCGCGACTCTCTAACAGACTTCCCGTTCCAGCCCTTGCACCTTGCCCATCCCTCCGGTGCACTCCGCCCTTACGAAACCTTGCTTTCGCGAACCGTCGATCCTGTTCGCCATGTTGGAGCGACTTTTGCCGACCATTCCCGTGGCGGCACAGTGTCTGCGAAGAGAGCCTACACCGGGCTTCCCGGGATGGACGCGCAGACCGCGGAAACGAAGGCCAAATCTCCGCCGACGTGGATGCGCGCTCTTTGGCAGCATCAACCAACCACATTGTACGACATGAAATCGATCCATTGCATTCTCGCCGCGGGACTCTTTACCTTCGCGGCGATCACTCCGCTCGCCGCCGAACACAAGGACGGCATCCTCATGAAGGACGGCAAGCTGATGACCCACAAGGACGGCGAGAACACCGAACTGCTGGAAGACGTCACCCTCAAGGACGGCACCAAGGTCACCCGCACCGGCGACGTCACCTCCGCCGACGGAACCGCTTGGAAGCTGCAGGAAGGCGACATGATCGCCGATGACGGCACCTTCCTCACTCACGTCATCACCGATGGAGTATTCAAGAAGGACGGCAAGATTATGACCGTCAAAGCGGGTGAGAAAGCCGAACTCGCCGCCGAGACCGCCTTGAGCGACGGCACCAAGGTGATGACCGACGGCAGCGTCGTTTCCAAGGACGGCAAGAAATGGAGTCTCAAGGACAACGACGCCATCCTCAGCGACGGCCGCGTGCTGCTTGAGGGCTCGGTGATCGTGAAGGACAGCAAGCCCCTTCTGGTCAAGGAGTGCATGGGCGAGACGATCAAGAAGGAGATCTCGCTTGATGGCACCAAGATCCGCCCGGATCTCGCCGTGACCAAGAAAGACGGCGGCGGTGAAACCGCGCTCAAGAACGGCGACATCGTCAAGACGGACGGCACCATCCTGCGCGCCGGCGGCGGTACCGAATAATGGTGCAGTGGAAGTCATCCACACGAAGGCGCTCCGGCAACCCCGGCGCGCCTTCCGCGGCGTCACTGGCGATGACTGGCGCGATCCTGAGCGATGACGTCCTCCAGGAAGCCGATGTCGGGACGAGTGGTATGCGATCCGGAGCGCGTCCAAGCGCGTCCGAAGGCGCGGACCCAACGGTAGTCGGCCCGGGTGATGATGCCAACGAGCTTCCCATCCGCGGTAACAACCGGCCCACCGCTGTCCCCGGCGACGACCGGGGCGGTGAGCTTGAGATCCGCATGACGATCCGCTTCGCCCGTGGGGCGGCGACCGAGGATCTGGCCTTGGCTGGGCTCCCATTCGCCGCCACCGAAGCCGAAGGTGAAGACGCTGGCACCGTTCCCCAGCGCGCTTTCCGTCGCCCACTTGACGGCAGGGACATCCGCGTCGGCCTGGAGCAGCGCGAGATCGGCGGACTTGTCCTTCCAGACCACCCGATAGGAACGGACGACCGGACGACCGCTGTGTTCGATGCAGAAGAGCCCGCCATGGCCTTTGACCGGCACGTGCGCGGCAGTAAGAAAATATCCGTCACCCAGCGAGACGGCCGAGCCGTAGCCTTCCGTCGTGGGCATCATGAGCTGGACTTCTCCACCGGGCTTCGCGACGGAGAGCGTCGGCGAGCCGCCGTCCGAAAGGATAGCACTGTGGCGCTGGAAAAACTGACCCACCGGACGGCCGGCGATGTGATCACCGGCGATGCGGACGGACGCCTCCGTTTTCCGCTTCATCGAATCCCGGGCGACCCACGATGAGACCGGTTCATCCTCGCGGACTTCGATGGTGGAGCATGAAGCACCGGCAAGAACGAGTGCCGCTGCAAGGAGATTTCGGATGGGACGGTGGAACTCGTTCACGTGTGGAAAACGGTTACCGCGGGAGACCTTCCTCCCCGGAAGCCGGGTGCTAAATGCCGTATCCGTTAAGAAACGCAAACCTAAAGCACTCTAACATTCTAACATCTCCGGGATGCGCGGAAAAATACGCAGCCCCTACAAGCCCGACAAGGGTCAAGGATCGCTGCAAAACCAAAGGACGAATTTCCGGCCGTGTGCCCCAGGCCAAGGCCGTAACCTCCTGAAAATGATGGTGCCCGCGGCCCCTCCCCGAACCGCGGGCACCGTGCGTTGCCGCACTTGCCCGCACCTATGCGCGGGGATCGCGGAAAAGCAAATCGCCGGCAGGTGCGGGATCTACGAGTCAGGCAAACGGCGTGGCCGACTCGCCCTCCGCAAGCGACACTGTGAAGTAGAAGACGGCCCCCTCCCCCGGGGCGGACTCGACCCACAGCCGCTGACCTTGACGCTGAATGATCTGCGCGCAGTAGGCGAGGCCTATGCCGGAGCCGGGCAGTTGACTCTCCCGGCCGCGGGCGAAGTAGTCGAACATCCGCTGCTGGTCTTTGATCGGAATTCCCCGCCCGTCGTCCCGGACAAAGACGACCGCCCCGTGAACCGGGTGATCCATGCTCCCCACCTGGACATGCAGTGGCCGGGCGCCGAAGCGGCCGTGCAGCACCGCATTCCGCACCAGATTGGAGAGGACGTGGCGCATCTGGATGCGGAGCCCGCGGATGCGGGGTAGCGGCGAAATTCCGAAGCTCACGCTGTTTTCCGCTTGGCCGATGCGGAGCTGATCCACGACCTGCTCCGCCGCGCTGTGAAGGTCGATCTCCTCGATGACGTCGGACATCTCCGCCTCGGCGAAATCGAGCATCTCGGCGGTGAATTTCGCGAGGCCAGTGAGTGAGCGTTCTCCCATTTCCGCGATCTTCGAGAAATCCGGGCTGAGTGAGTGGCCCAGACCGGAGCGCAGCATCGACAAGGCTAGGACCCCGGGCTGAAGCTGATTCTTCACCTCGTGGGCGACCACGCCGGCAAAGCGGCGGAGTTCGCGATTCGAGCGCTCCAAGCCAGCGGAGGAATGGCGGGCTAGGTCAAGAATGCCGGAGCGGACCTCGGTGACCAGCACCGTCGTCGCAGAGGGCCAAGGCGCGGAGGTGCCGCGAATGACTTCCTCGCGGCCCGCATTTCCCGACACCGACAGATCGCGGGTCCAGTGGCGGTGACGCACGGTTTCATCGCGGAATGTCAGCAGCCAGGATTCGTCGCCCAGATGAATGACGACCACGCCGGCAGCCCGAGGCAAGGACCCGGCGAGCGAGGAAAAGCGCTCCCCCGCGCGATCGGTGATGCATGGCCCCTCGGACGGAAGCTCCTTGAGAGCGTCGCGCAGGGCGGAAAGGGCCACAGGTTCCGGCACCGAGCCGCTGGTATGGATATCCGGTCCGGAGAAAACGGCGCCCCCATCCGCAGCGAAAAGCGCGACAAAGGCGGGCAGGGCACCGTGCAGTGTCTCGATGAAGCCGCGGCCGTCCTTCAAGCCAGCCACAAGCCGGAGCGCCCGCTCCCGGGCCTCCGCGGCACTGCCATCTTCCAGGGCACGCTGCTTCACGGCGATCTGGGCCGACAGAACGAGCGCGCACAAGCGGGTGGCGGCCCGTTGCTCATGGAAAATGTACTTCTGCCGTCGGTGCTGACAGATCACCAGCCCCCACAGGCGGTCATCGACCACCAGCGGCAGCGTCATGCCGGACGCCACCTCGAGTGCGGCGAGTTGACGGACCCACGTGGGGGAAAGGCTGCGAAGCACCGCCCGCGATAGATCGAGCGGTGCTCCATTCCGGGGACAAATCGAGGGCACCAGCGGCACCGGGGAGGCCGCTGCATCATGAAAGTAGCGGAGTTGCCCCGCCTCGAAGCGGCCTCGCGAGGCTGGCGGCAAGGCGGACGCGGGCACGTGGAGACCGAGCAGTGACTCCATGCCGTCCTCGTGCTCGTCCGCCACGATTTCACCGCTGCCATCCTCTTCCAACCGCGCCACCAGCACGCGGTCGAAGCCGGTGAAATGCTGGAGCTCCCGGGCAAGCATGCCGGCGATCTCGACCGGCTCGACCAGGCTGGCGACGGCCAGGAGCGAGCGGCTGACGAGCCGTAGGCTGGAGTCGGGACCCGGCGAGGGAGAGACCCATTGCTGGGGCACCGGGTCCCGCTCCATTTCCACAACCGTGATGCCGTCAGGCAGGGAGTGCGCGATGGCTTCGAACGTCATCACCGCTCCGCTTTTCCCTGGGGGAAGGACGGCCACGCGGAAGGACTTGGGATCCGTCCGCCATGCCTCCCGCAGGGAAGCCTCGACTAAAGCGCGAGCGGAGGGATCGACGAAGTCGAGAAAGGAGGCGCCTGCGAGATCGCGAGGGTCGCGACCAATCAAGTGCCCGGCATTCGCACTCACCTGGCTGATGAGGAAATCATCGCCATGCAGCGCGATCAAAAGGCCGTGGGGCTGGATGCCCCGGGATAGGTCTGGGTCGGAAAAGTCCTCCATCATGGTCAGCCGGGAAATCCTCCGGCAAAGGGAACGGTGGTGATAAAAGGTTCGGGTTGCAGGCGGGGGACGACAGCCGGCGCGCCACGACACAAGGTACGACAACCCTCGTACGTCGCGGAGCGCAGGAAACCGGTAGCAGTCATGGGCCGGAGGCGGAAAGAAGCCGCACGTCGGGGGGAAAACGGCAAGCGAACTTGAATCTTATCCCCCACCGGTGGGCGCTCGCAACAAGAGCCTTCCGAAGGGTCCCTTCGGTTTTTCCGATGGCCCTTCCAAGCGGACCAAAATCGGATTGCAGGCGTCCGCGGCTTGTTAGACCGTGGGGCATCCCTGAAGGAATTCTCCCCATGAACTTCAACCATCTACACTATTTCCACGTGGTTGCCCAGGAGGGCACGCTGGCCCGGGCGGCGAAGCGGCTGAACATCACCCAGCCCACGTTGAGCGGGCAACTCAAGCAGCTTGAAGGACACTTCGGCCACAAGCTCTTCGACCGGGCGAGCGGTGCCCTGCGCCTCAACTCAAACGGACGCAAGGCCTTCGAGGTGACCCAGGAAATGTTCCGGCTTTCGTCACGACTGGATGAACTCTTCCCCGCCCGCCAATCGGAGCCGCGAATGCGCTTGGAAGTCGGCATCGCCACCACGGTGGGAAGATCCTTCGCCGTGGAGCGGTTCATCACCCTGTTCAAAAGCCAGCGCATCCTCACCCGGGTGCGGCAAGGCGACCACGAGTATCTCTTCCACGAACTCCTGGCCACCGGGCTTGATGTGCTCATCACCGACAGCTTGCCGCACCGGCGCAAGGAGCGCGGCACCGATTGCCGTAAGCTCAGCTCCCCCGAATTCGTGATTGCCGGCGGCCGCAAGTTCGTGGCCAGCCTCAAGGAACCGACCTTGGAAGGACTGCACGGGCGCAGCTTCATCCACTATACAAGCCACAGCGCCTACCGCTTCGAGGTCGATCAATACCTCCGCGAACGGCGAATCGAACCTCGCGTAGTGGCCGAGGCGGACGACGTGTATGTGATCCGGGACGCCGTCGCCGCCGACATCGGTGCGGGCGTGTTGCCGCGTGCGGTGATCGAAGAGGCGAGCAATCGAAAGCGCTTCCACGTGCTGGCGACGCTAGACCGGAAATTCGAAATCTATGCGCTCTTTAACAAGCGTGACCCATCCGAAGAAGTGATGACTGCCCTCGAGATCCTCGCCGGCAACGACACGTCGGGGTCCTGTTGAAGGAACACTGCGAAAGGTGAATTAATTCACCGCGCTTGAAGGTCCGGCACTTGGCTAAGAGGCTGTCTGAAAAATCATCTCCCCGCGGATTTTAATCTGTACTAGTTAGGTCAGGTATTGGAGAAGCTCGG